>JAOUDR010000589.1 GCA_029859185.1 Gemmatimonadota bacterium | reverse complement strand
ACGGGGCCGCTGTTGATCGCGACCGGGCAGGTGCGATTCCACGACATCGTGAACTCGGATCGACAAGGCATGCTGCAGTGGGAGGGATTCGTCGATCTCGTTGCCGGTGGACGGGCGCACTATGTGGAGCGCCAACACTGGGTCTACGACGAGAAGACCGACAGCCAACGCTGGGTGCTCGAGGAGATCAAGCTCACGGCGATCAAGGACTGACCCGACGCGCAGGTGTCACAGGTTCGCGGGTCATCGGCGAGTACCAGTAGTTCCTTCGAAGGAGGCACAGATGAATGTCATGCGACTCGTCGCTGCGCTCGGCGCCGCATTCCTGCTCGTCGGCTGCGAGAACCCGCCGACCCAGGTGGATGACGCGGCTGTCCCTGATCTGCGCGCCGCGCAGGGCGACCGCTCAGACTGGGTGCTTGCCTATGAAGCCACGCTGACCGAGAGCGACGGCTACATGTTCGGTCCCGCCGCGTGCATGGGCGAGGAGTCGGTCAACTTCGGCACCTACGGCGTGTACTTCAAGGCAGTCAACACCCCATCTGGGCACGTGATCAGCCAGGGCTGGATTACCTCCGCGGCGGATACGTATCGCGGAATGGTGTCCGGCGATCTGTGGATTGGCACGCTCGACGCGAAGTACCGTGAGTTCACCAGGAAACAGGACGGCCACCTGATCCTCATGGAGCCGGTTACGCAGGTCATCACGAACCAGCGGACCGGCGCCCGGATCCGGTACCAGGCGCTGTTCCGCCTCGAGCTCGACGAGGATGGGCAGGTCGTCCCGACGGCGAACTTCCGCGTCGCCGTCGTCCAGTGCCACCGGCTGTCCAACTAGGAGCCTCTGTTGGGTGACTGGTCTTCTCAAAGGAGGGGTACATGCGATCGCTGATCTCTGTAGCGCTTGGCGCCGCCTTTCTGCTCGTTGCCTGCGAGGTGCCGCCGACCGATGTGGCGGACGCCCCCTCGCTCAAGTCGGCGTTCCAGGAGGACATGATCGTTCCATGGTTCTACTACGCGGACTACCCGACACCGGTGTCCTGCGCCGCTGGGGGAGCCGGCGGGGAGTTCCTCTGGAGTGCGGAGCTTGCCGGGTTCGGCAGGACGCATGAGACGCCGTCGGGGAACTACCACGAGGTGCTGAAGGTGGAGTTTCGTAACGTGGAGTTCCGTTCGCCGAGTGGAGAACTGTATCCGTTCCGGCGGGTCGTGCAGCAGAACATCGCTCACACCTTCGAGAACGGCCGGACCATAATTCACTGGCCCGACAACGAGTTCTATACGACGCCTGACGGACGCAATGTGAACGTGCGGTTTCTGTATCACCTCAACATCAAAAACGACGGGCCGCCCACGCTAGAGCGGTTCATGATCTCCTGCAGCCCCGCCAAGTGGTGAGGCCGTGACGGCCGGCGTGCCTGCTCGGTCGTTGGGTCCGAGCGGGCGCGCCGGGCCTGGCGTCACGAGCAGGCAGTGATTTTTGGGGGAGTCCCGGGCTGAAGCCCGGGCTCGGCCAAGCAACCAGACGCTGAAGCGTGATCCGTCCCTGAGCAATGTCCTTCAGAACCCGGTTGCTCGGCCGAGCCCGCCCTTCAGCGCGGGACAATCGCGGGCTACCGACCGCTCCCAGCGAGCGCGCAGCCCACGAGCGAGTCCTCGCCGAGTCGCACGGCAGCGGAATGGCCGAAGTAGCTCCCGGCCATCGTGTCGCGGCACGGCTCGGCGGTCAGGCGCACCGCCACGCCGCCGGATGCCGGATTGCCGGCCGTGATCATGAGCCCCCCCGGTACCGGAACGCGCTGGCTGCCGTGCCACGTTCGCTCGGTCTCGCCGGGGCGGATCAGCGTGATGCTGTCGGCCGCGATCGTGAGCGACCAGAACGGCTCGTTGCCGAACGCCCGGAACGCGAACCGATCCCACGGCGCCGCGCAGCCATATCCTTCGCGGGCCACGTAGAGCACGCGGTCCACGAAAAGCGTCGCGGCGTAATCAGCCCCAAACCCGTCGGTCGGCGCCGCTGCGACCCGTCCCTCGACGACGGCAAACAACTCCGCCGGTTCCCCCGCGTCGCCCGCGAGCTCGCGCCACGGCGTCCACAGCGCCTGTGCCGAGTCCACAACCCAGAGCGTGGAGGCGGAATCACAGGGAGTGAATGCCCGGACCTCGTGACCATAGCGGGCGAAGCCGCGCAGCATCAGTGGCTCAGGGGGCTGGGAGTGATCCGAGACCTGGGTACGGTCACCCGGAGTGCAGGACACGAAGTATGGAGCAGCCGCGAGGGCCAGCAGGATGCGAGTCATCGGTTGCATCGATCAGTCCAACTGGAGTCGAACAGGAGATTGGCGTGCCCCCCACTCCCCGGCAAGGGGTGGCTCACTGCCGCGAACGGCGCAACGGTATAGAATCAAGACTCCCAGCGCTGGGTGCGTGAGTCCCATTCCGGAGCTTCCAACGCATGCGACATTCTCTCGCTCTTGCCGGTCTGCTCTTTGGAGCACTGCCGATCTCCCCGCTTGTCGCGCAGGTACCGTGCGCGCCCGTGGACCCGTATGACTCCGGCGGCCCGCTCGACCCGGATGAGGCCGTCTACGACGTGCACTTCTACGACCTTGCCGTCACGGTCAATCCCGCGG
>JAOUDR010000590.1 GCA_029859185.1 Gemmatimonadota bacterium | reverse complement strand
GAAAACGCGAACTGCACGCAGCTAGGGATACCATTTGGGGCCCAAGCGGCAAAACGGTCGCTCTAAGAAAGCGACCGTCGAATGAGAGAAGTTGTTGAGGAGAAAGCCCTTAGCGTAATGCGCCGCCTAGGAATCGAACCTAGAACCTACTGATTAAGAGTCAGTTGCTCTGCCAATTGAGCTAGCGGCGCGCAGCAGGGAACGATAGTCGCCCCACCCCCCCGGTTCAACCCCGAATCTCACCTCATCATCCACCCGGCAATCCTACCCTTCCTCCTCTAGATTCCGCCGGGAGCCCACTCTTCATGCGCTATCCTGCTGTCGCCGCGTGCTGCCCGGCCCTGCTGGCCGCCGTCCTGGGATGCGGGGAGTCCATCGCCCCGTTCGATGGCGTCCACGACTTCCAGCTCGAGGTTCCCTCGGGCGAGACGACCCGCACGGCCGTGGTGCACATCCCCCCATCCTACGACGGCACTCGCCGCTTCCCGCTCGTGTTGGCGTTCCACGGGTCGTTCGGGAGCGGGCAGGAGATCCAGGGCTACACCGGACTCGACCGCGTCGCCGACGACCTCGGGTTCATCGTCGCTTATCCCGATGCCACCCCCAACTGGGACTACGAGGGTGCCCGGGACCTGGACTTCACCCTGGACCTGATCGACGCCCTCAGCGCACGCCTGGGGATCACGACGGACCGCGTCTATGCGACGGGCGTGTCGCGCGGCGGCCTGTTCGCCTTGCACTTGGCGTGTGACGTCGCCGAGCGGTTCGCGGCCGTGGGGATCGTCGTGGCCACGCTGCGCGAGGATCTGGCGGATCGCTGTCGCCCGCGGGAGCGGCTGTCGACGGTGCTCGTGGTGGGAACCCTGGACGGGTCGACCCCCATCGATGGAGAACCCCAGTTCGGGTACCTCTCGGCCGACGCGACGATCCGTCTCTTCGCCGGCCGCAACGGGTGCGACCTCGGCCGCCCTCCGACCGTTACCTACGCACCCGACACCGTGGACGACGGGCTCCGCATCCGCTTTGAGGTGTTTCAGGGCTGCGACGACGGTACGGGAGCCGAGCGCTGGGTCGTGGAGGGCGGCACCCACGCCGATGGCTGGTACCTCGGCGACGTGGACACCGGACGCCTGCTGGCGGAGTTCTTCCTCTCCCACCACCGCTGACGGCGGGTGCGCCGGCCTACGGGTTGATCGTCACCACCCGGACCCCGCCCGTCGTGGTCACGAAGCCTGCGATGGCTGCCGACACGGTCGTCGTGCCGGCCGAGACCGCGTCAAACGCAACCCCCCCGGCAGCCACGGTGGACGCCGAGGCACTGGCACCCGCCGGGATCAGGACCGAGACACTGCCACCCGTCAGGGCCGTCGTGACGAGCTGCCCGAACGCCGGGGCGCTCGACGTCACGGTCGCCGAGAATCCCGGCCCGCCGAACCGCGCTTCCTGCAGCGCGCTCAGCGACGATGCCGTCCCCCGACCGATCCGCACGACGAACGGGTCATCCGCCGCGCCCGCCGTCGTGGTCTGGATGAGTCCCGAGACATCGAGGGCCGGCTGCACCACCGTCGTCGTGTTGGACCCGTCCGTGAAGCCGTCGATCCGGGCGCTGATCGTGACCGTGCCGGTCTGACCCTCCAGTCCGTGCACGTAATAGCCGACTGACGTCTGTCCGGGAGACAGCAGGATGATGATCGAGTCCGTCCCGGCGGTGGTCGCGTTGGGTGCCACGAGCGCGAACTGCGGGTTCGACGACTTGATGATCAACGTATCGCTGCCCTGGGTGGGGATCGGGGCGCCGAACGAGGCCGACGTATTCTCCTGCAGGCCCGCACCCACCGTCACCGCGCCCACCGTCAGTGCCGGCGTGCTGACCGTCACGTCGCGCACGCCGCCCGTCGTGGTGGTCAGGAAGCCGGGGCTGGCCGCCGACACGGTCGTGACCCCGGCCGTCACCGGATCGAACGCGACGCCGCCAAGTGCCACCGAGCCCGGGCTCGAACTCAGACCGACCGGGATCTCGACCGTCACCGTCCCCGACGTGATGGTGTTCGTTTCGAGTTGGCCAATGGTCGGCCCGCTACTCGTCACGGTCACCGTCTTGATCGTCCCGCCGGCCCGCACCTCCTGCAATACCGAGAGGTTGACCCCGTTCCCGCGCCCGACCCGGACCGTGAAGGCATCGTTCGGCGTCAGCGTCGTCGTGGTCTGGTTCAGGCCCGCGATATCGAGCTGCGGCTGCACCACGGTCTGCACGGTCGTGTCCGGCACGAACAGCGGCGTGCTGTAGACGAACGACACCGTGTCCGCGGCCCCCTCGAAGCCCTGCACGTAGTAGGCGAAGCTCGCCGACCCATCCGGCACGAAGACCACGATCGAGTCTGTCCCTGGCGTCGACACGTTCGGCGACACGAGCGCCACCTGCGGGTTCGTGCTCTTCACCACCACGTCCACCCCACCGTGCCCACTGGCACCCAGGGACACGGACGAGTTCTCCTGCAGCCCCGCCCCCACCGTCACCGCCCCGCCCGTGAGTGCCGGCGCCGTGACCGTCACCGGCCGGATCCCACCCGACGTCGTCGTCACGAACCCGGAGGCAAGGGCCGACACCACGGTCACGCCCGCCGTGAGCGCGT
>JAOUDR010000588.1 GCA_029859185.1 Gemmatimonadota bacterium | reverse complement strand
AAGAAGTACATGTCGTGGAAGCACGTCGTGCCCCCGCGCAACATCTCCGCGGCCGCCAGGAGCGTCCCGGCCTCCACGAAGCCCGCGGACACGTGACGGGCTTCGGCCGGCCAGATGTACTCGGTGAGCCAGGCCTTGAGCGGAAGGTCGTCCGCAATGCCGCGCAGCAGCGCCATGGCGGCGTGCGTGTGGAGGTTGATGAGACCGGGGAGCAGGGCGTGGGTCGGCAGTGTCACCCGCGCCGCCCGCCGATAGCGCGCGTGAGCCTCCGCCAGCGGGAGTACGGCATCGACCCGCTCGCCACGCAGCACCACCGCGTGGGACTCGAGGACCGCGCCGGCGGGTTCGATGGGGATCACCCATCTGGGTTCGACGAGGGTGACGTCGGTCAGAGGCCCTCACGAAGCGCACCCGGCCCACGACTCCGGCGGGAGCCGTCGAACCGCGGCTTGGGGAAACCCCGCCGCGTCCGGCGCCCGTCGTGAGCGCCGGACGGCCGGGAGGACTACAGGCCTGGCGGTATGCCGCGCTTGAACCGCACGTAGGCCCAGGACAACGGCACGATCAGCACCGCCGCCGCGACCACCGTGAGTCCGATGAGGACCGCACCGATGACCCGCGACCGCTGGCTTTCGGAGGCGGCCGTCAGCAACGCGGAGTCCTGGCGCACCGTTAGCACGATGATCGCTTCGCGACCCGCCACCCCCAGCTGCAGCTGCGGCGTTGCCGGCGACACGTCGAGATCTGCCAGGATCGTGCTCACCAGCATGCGATCGGTCGAATCCGTGAGTTCCTGCCGAAGCCCGTCGAGGTTCGTGCGCAACACGAACGCGAGGCTATCGCGCAACTGACGCTGCTGCTCGAACCGCAAGTTGCCGGTCGCCATCTGCCGCCACACTTCCAGCGTGGCGTTGTAACGATTCAGGGTCTGGATCGTGCGCTGGCTGTTCGCCAAGATCGCCGCAGAACGACCCAGTCCCATGAGGTGGAAGACGCCGACCACGAGCGCCACCAGCAGCGCCGCGGCTGCAATGGTGAGTGCGATCCCCGGACGCGGCCCGCGGTAGTCTTGGAGAGCCATCGCCAGCGAGGATCGGGGCGTAGAAGGTCTCGTCATCGAGAGCCTCATGCGAAAGGTGAATCGGCGCTGCAAGGCTATCGCGCGGTGCAGGCGCTCGCAAGTGAATTGCCGAGGGCGAGACACCGCCGCTTGGCCATGCTGGGAGCGTGAGCGTTGCGCGTCACGCGGCGCCTGATCGCGCCACGGCGTCGGTCCTTTCTGCCGCTTCTGCCGCTCGAAGCCCGGCAGGCGCTCGAGTGGCCCGTCTGCGTCGTCTCCCACGTCTTGTGAGTTGGGACTCACAATGCCAAGTTGTTGTTTGACAACATCTTAGCATGACCACCTCAGGCAACGCCTGAGGTTTTGTGACATAGGTGACGGAACCACCGCGGGATTCCTCACACCTTGAGGCCAACAGCGGGCTCCAATCGCCCTCTGACCGACGGGGACGCTGGCGGGTACGATGGACGACGGTGCAGTTTTGCTCACGAGGTTTCTTGGTCCCATGAGTTCCCCAACCGACTCCCAGCCACCGGCTGGGGACGACCGGCTCGGATCGGAGACGGGTGCTGCCCCCTCGGAGCGGCCGCCCCGTTTGTCGCGCCCGACCCCGTCACATCTGTTTGCCCAGCGGTCGGAGGGGGAAGGGAACGGTGGACGCCGCCGTCCCACCCGCGTCATCCCCGAGCTTGCCGCGCAAGTCGATGCGACGGGAATCCAGTCGACCAGCCCGGCAACAGACTCGGCCGTTCCGGAGCCCGTTGGCGGCACGGCGGCACCTGCGCCAGCCGAGCGCGCGCCTGAGGCGCCCGCGACCATCGCCGCGGAATCGGCCTCGCCACGCCATGCCCCTGTGGCGGAGTCCACGCCGTCCGGGCACGCGCCGGAGTTCCCGCCCGATCTGGTGTTCATCGTGCGCCCCGGCGGCACCATCCTCTACGTGAACCGTCCGCTCGGGCGCCGTACCGAGGAAGAAGTGGTCGGCTCGCTGTTTACCGACTGGGTCTTTCCCGAACAACACGCGGCCGTGCGCGAAGCGCTGGCTCGGGTCTTCGGGACGGGCCAGGCCGATGGGGTGGACCTCCATGGCATCCAGGGCCACAGCCCGGAGGCGTGGTTCGAGTGCCGGATTGCACCCAACGTGCGTGACGGGAAGGTGGTCTCAGTCACGATCATCGGGCGCGATGTGACACGCTACAAGGAAATCGAGCGCGGACTGCGCGAGCGGCACGCCGAGGTCGCGCGAGCACTGGAGGACCGAACGGCGGACTTGGACCTGCTGCGCGCCCAGAGCGCGCCCGGGGAGTCCGGCACGCGGGCTGACGAAGAGACGATGCGTTTCCGGGCCGCGCTCGAGACCGCCGGTGAGGCGATCTTCCTCGTAGACCCCGAGCAGGAAGTTCTGGTGGACCTCAACGACACGGCCTGCCGCTGGCTGCGCCGTCACCGGGCGGATCTCCTCGGGAAGGCTGTGGCCAGCCTCGACCTCGAGTTTCCGTTGCTCCCGCCCGCGAGTTTCGATGCGAGCTTCACCGAGACCCGCGACAGTCGGCGCCCCCTCACGCTGGAAGGCGA
>JAOUDR010000587.1 GCA_029859185.1 Gemmatimonadota bacterium | reverse complement strand
GGCTGCTGCAGGATGTCGACGATCGGGAAGCGATCCTCCGTGTGCACGCCCATGAACAGCCGCGGCATCACAGGGAAGTGGAACGCCATGTGGCACTCGTCGCCGTCGCCGAAGTAGGCGGCGGCATCGTCCGGCCATTGGTTCGCCTCGGCCAGCAGCATCCGGTCGCCGTACTTTCGATCCACGTGGCGCCGGAGTCGCTTCAGGAACTCGTGCGTCTCGGGCAGGTTCTCGCAGCTCGTCCCCTCGCGCTCGTACAGGTACGGCACTGCATCGAGTCGCAGTCCGTCCACGCCCAGATCGAACCAGAAATCCACCACCTTGGTCATCGCGCGGTGGACCGCGAGGTTGTCGAAGTTCAGATCGGGCTGGTGGGAGTAGAAGCGATGCCAGTAGTACGCCTGTGCCACCGGATCCCACGCCCAGTTCGACTGCTCGAAGTCCTTGAAGATGATCCGCACTCCGGGATACCGCTCCGGGGTATCGCTCCACACGTACCAGTCCCGGTAGCGGCTGCCCGGCCGCGCGTGCCGGGCCCGCTGGAACCACGGATGCCGGTCCGACGTGTGGTTCAGCACGAGCTCCGTCACGACCCTGAGGTCGCGCTGGTGCGCCTCGCGCAGGAACGTGCGGAAGTCCCGCAGCGTGCCGTACGACGGATGGACGTCGGTGTAGTCGGCGATGTCGTACCCGTCATCCCTGAGCGGCGACGGGTAGAACGGCAGGAGCCACAGCGTGGTGACGCCGAGGTCCTGGAGGTAGTCGAGCTTCTGGGTCAGGCCGCGGAAGTCCCCGACGCCGTCCCCGTTGCTGTCGGCGAAGGCGCGGACGTGGAGCTGGTAGAGGACCGCCTCCTGGTACCACCGCGCATCACCCATCGGGGCGCTCCCTCGCCTCGAGGTGCCGCGGGACCAGCGCATGTAGCATCGTCAGGCTGGTGGACATGCGCCCATGATACCCCGCAGTCCCCGTGCAGCGCCACCGACCACCGTCCCGTGATCAGGACACGCGGCGCAGGGCGCCTCGTTCCGGGTGTTGGTCTACGGAATGGAGGAAAAGTAGGCAGCGCGCCGGCCATCCGCGGCCTTGCTCCACACACGACGGCGCCGCCGAGACCGAATGCTCGGCGGCGCCGCTGTTACGTGTCCCGCGTCAGTCCGGTGCGATCGTCGTTCGGACGCCGATCGGTCGGCGCGGTGGTGCGATTCGGTCCGGAGGTCAGCCCCGCGGACGGCGATCGCTTGCCCGTACCGGACTGGCGCCGGTTCTATCATCAGACAATGGATCACCTCCTTGGTTGAGTGGGAGTGCGGGCGCGAACACCCGCAGTATTGGAAGAAACGGCCCGCGACGCAAGACTCCCTTCCAGTTTGCTTCCAACCCCTACTCGTCTACCGCCTCCGAGTACCGGAGCACCGGTGTGCGGACCGCTACCGCGCCGGCGGCGGCAAACCGGAACACCAGCGTCACGGTGTCGCCGACAGCCAGCGTCCGATGCACGCCTTCCATCATCAGGTGGTAGGAGCCCGGACGCAGTCGGATCTGCGCCCCCGCAGGCACCGCCAGCGACGGCAGTGGCTGCATCCGCCCGGCGACCATCGCATGGAGCATGACGGAATCCGCGTCGGGTGACTCCACATGCACCAGCGTGTCCGCCGCAGACCCGCTGTTCGTCATGCGGAGAAACGCCGGCGCCGGCGCGCCGGCGGGTGACACGGATACGGCGGCGTGGCTGATGGCGATGTCCCCGCGCTCGGCGCTGCCGCCGTTCGCGGGACGACAGCCGATGCTACCGCTCACACCCACGATGAGCCACCAGCTGGCCAACCCCGCCATTGCACGACCGGCCACTCAGCCCTCCGGTGCCGCCCGGCGCCGCGCCTGGGACAGGTAGGCCGGCGCGAGGTCGAGCAGGTTGGCGAACTTGCGGACCAGGAAGCTCTCGTGCTGGGCGACCTCGCCGTCGGCGAGGACGACGCTCCACATCAACTCGGCCAACAGCATCTTCTGGCCGAGGTCGTAATGCCGGTTGATGATCCGGGTGAGATAGAAGTCGTCGATCGCGCGCCCCCGTTCTGCCTGCGCGAGTGCCATCAACTCGGTACGCGCCGCCGAGTCCAGTCCGAAGTGACGCTCCAGCGCCTCCTCGATGCGCGTCTGCTCGACCGGGCTGAACTCCTCGTCGGCATGGGCGATCTCGAGCAAGAGTGCGCAGGCGGCGACTTGGACACGGTCTGGTCCGTCCGCTGCCGCCGGGCCGGGGTCCACGATCTCACTGGTCTCGCGGCCTTTGAAGAACCCGCGAATCGCATCGACTAGCGGTCTTGGCAACGTCGTCCCCCTGCGTTCATTACCCGTTCACGAAGATTGGTGCTGGGCCACGTGAAACATATAGGGGGTCCCGCACTGAAGTGCGGGCTCGGCCAAGCAACGAGACGCTAAAGCGTGAGTTCGATGGAAGCGGCGTCCTTCAGGACGCAGTTCCTTGACCGAGCCCGGGCTCTCAGCCCGGGACCCACATCACTCCTCAGCCGCAAGTCTAGCCACAGTAGTGGACGATGGGCTCGTCTCTTCGCTCTTGGTCGGCACGGCAAACCCCGGGTGTCTGACACCTTGGCGAGCGAGATACGCCTGCGCAGTC
>JAOUDR010000052.1 GCA_029859185.1 Gemmatimonadota bacterium | reverse complement strand
TGCGATTCGAGTATGCAAACGAGGGCGCTCGCCGGGAATGTCGGCTACTCGATGGAGCAGCTGCGGGCGCTCACGCCGGTCGATCTCAAGCCGGCGTTCGACCAGGCGTCGTTCGAGCGCCTGCTCGCCCCGCTCCTGCGCGGCGAGACGTCGCTACTCGTGTTCGAGACCGAGCATCGTCGGGCCGATGGCACCCGGTACCCGGTCGAGGTGCACCTCCAGCTCGCCATGCGGCCGCAGCGACGGGTCGTTCTCGCCGTCATTCTCGACGTCTCCGCCCGCCAGGCGGCCGAACACGAGACGCAAGAACTGTCGGCGGAGCTCACGGCCCAGGGACAGCGCTTCCGATCGTTGATCGAGGATTCCACCGATCTCATTGCCCTGGTCTCGGCCGACGGTCTCATCCAGTACCTGAACCCCGCCTTCGGGACGATCCTCGAACATGATCCCGAGGGATGGATCGGCGAGAACCTGCTGGACCTGGTCTGGCCCGATGACCGTCAAGCAGCCGTAGCGTTGCTCGCGCGAGGCCTCAGGACTCCCGGCGAGGGTATCCCATGGCAACTGCGCGTTCGCCACGCCGATGGCGCGTTCCGATGGCTGGAGGGGACTGGGACGAATCACCTCGACGACCCCGCGACGCACGGCATCGTGATCAACTGCCGAGATGTCACGGCGCGTCGCCAGTCAGAGGACGTGCTCCGGGAGAACGAACAGCGATTGCGCGTCGCCATCGATACGGCCAACCTCACGCTCTTCGAAATGGACACCGACCTGCGCTACACGTGGATCTACAACCCCCAGTTGGGCTACTCCTCCGACGCCCAGATCGGGCGGACCGATCAGGAGCTCCTCGGGGACGAGGGTCTCCCGATCATGGCCGTCAAGCGGCGCGCGCTGGAATCGGGCCAGCGCGTGCGCGAGGAAGTCACGATCAGGCAGGGCAGAGTCGACGTCACGCTCGACCTCACGGTAGAGCCCAAACGCACGGCGGCCGGCAGGGTGGACGGTGTTCGAGGGGCATCGCTCGACGTCAGCCGGTTCAAGGCGTTGCAGGCCCTGCTGGTGCAGGCCCAGAAACTGGAGACCGTGGGCCAATTGGTGGGTGGCGTGGCACACGACTACAACAACATGCTCAGCGTCATCCTCATGAATGTCACCCACGCCCTCACGGTGGTCGATCCCTCGTCGCCGATCCGCGCCGATCTCGAGGACATCCACCAGGCCAGCCGTCGGTCTGCCGACCTTACGCGGCAGTTGTTAGCGTTCGCGCGCAAGCAGCCCGTCGCGCCCAAGGTGCTTGACCTCAACCAGACCGTGTCGAGCACCTGCTCGATGCTCCGCAGGATCATCGGCGAAGATATCGTGCTGGACTGGCGGCCCGGCGCCGATGTCGCTCCAGTCAACGTGGACCCGGCGCAGCTGGAGCAGGTCTTGCTCAACCTGTGCCTCAATGCCCAGGATGCCATCGTCGATGTCGGTACGGTGACGATTGCGACCACCAACGTCACACTGGACGAGGCGTACTGCGCCGATCATCCCGGATCCGCTCCGGGACGATACGTATTGCTCACCGTCAGCGACGATGGAACCGGGATGGATCGGGCCACGCTCGACCGGATCTTCGAACCGTTCTTCACGACCAAGGAGGTGGGCCGAGGGACCGGCATGGGACTAGCTACCACCTACGGTATCGCCAAGCAGAACAACGGCTTCCTCACCGCTTCCAGCGCACTGGGGCGCGGGACCACCGTTGGGCTGTACCTGCCCCAGGCGGAGGCCGAGATCGCGGGAACGCCGTTAGAACGTCCCGCCACCGGCCTCCGGAGTCACGGTGAGACGGTGCTGGTCGTCGAGGACGAGGAGGCGGTATTGCGGGGCACCCGGCGGCTGCTGACGGACCTGGGGTACACCGTCCTGGCTGCGGACACGCCAACGAAGGCGCTTCGGGTCGCGGCAGAACATACGGGTGCGATTCACCTGCTTCTCACGGACCTGGTCATGCCCGAGATGAACGGCGTGGATCTCGCCGGCCAGCTCAAGGCTCGCCACCCGGACCTCAAATGCATGCTGATGTCGGCCCACCCCGCCGAAGCCCATGCCCTGGGTCCCGCGCGGGAGACGATAATGTCGGTCATTCAGAAGCCGTTTACCCAGGAGGCGCTGGGCGCCGCGGTGCGGGCCGCGCTGGGGGGACCGGGATTGCACGACCTCGCACACCCATGAATCCCAGTCGACCTCGCGTCGCAGGGAGGTGTCCCGATCATGAGCGCCGAGCGGCAACCGCGCGTCACCGTCCACCGCACTGACATCACCACGCTTGCGGTGGACGCCATCGTCAACGCCGCGAACGAACGCATGCTGGGGGGCGGGGGCGTGGACGGCGCGATTCACCGCGCCGCGGGTCCCAGCCTCCTCGCGGCCTGCCGCCGGATCCCGGAGGTGCGGCCCGGCATCCGCTGCCCCACCGGCGAGGCACGCATTACCGGCGGCTGTGACCTGCCGGCGGCGCATGTCATCCACACGGTCGGGCCCGTGTGGCGCGGCGGGATGGCTGGCGAGCCCAAGCTGCTTGCGTCATGCTACCGGTCGTCGCTTGCCCTCGCCGCCGAGCACGGGCTCCGATCGGTGGCGTTCCCGGCGATCAGCTGCGGCGTCTATGGGTATCCGCTCGACGCGGCGGCCGCGATTGCGGTGCGGGAGATACGAATGTTCCTGGACGCCCACCCGCTTCCGGAGCGGGTCGTCCTGGTGGCCTTCGATGCCGGGATCGAGTCCGTCCTGCGCGCGGCCCTCGGCGCGTAACGCACGCCACCGGGAGCGGCGGGGCCGCCGCCGCGCGGCTCAGCGCGCCGGCCGTGGGTAGTGACGGTCCCACCACATGGCGGCCTGTTGCGCCGTCCACGCCACCTCCGGCAGTCCGTCGGCGAGGCGGGTGGCCAGGGCATCCGCGGTCTGCGGGCGGCTGGCGGGTTCCTTGGCGAGGAGCGCCATGAGCACGTCCTCGAGCGCGGGCGGGATCGGCAGTTCGGTACGGACAGACGGGCGTACGGGGTCGGCCTGGACGTGCTGCATCATGGTTTCCATTGGTGTCCGGCCCTGGAACACCTGGTGGCCGGTCAGCAGCCAATACGCGACGCACCCGACCGAGTAGAGATCGGTGCGCGCGTCCACCGGATCACCCAGCGCTTGCTCCGGAGACATGTACGCGGGTGTACCGCCCACGACGTTCTCCGCCGTGAGCTTGGGATCGCTGTCGCCGCGATCGTCGCGCCGCTTCACCATGCCGAAATCGAGGACCTTGATCCAGTCCGTCTCGCGGCCCAGACGGCATACGTAGATGTTGGCCGGCTTGATATCACGGTGGATCAGGCCCGACTCGTGCGCCTCGGCCAGCGAGTGACAGATCTGGCGCAGCAGATAGACGACCCGTGACGCCGGCACCGGCCCGTGGGTGCGCACCAGGGCCTCGAGGTCGAGTCCGTCGAGCAGCTCCATCACATAGTAGAACGTCCCGTCATCGGCCACCCCGAAATCGTACAGCTCCACCGTGTGCGGGCAGCGCATGGATGCGGTGGCCTGCGCCTCGCGCTCGAACCGCTGCAGGTTGATACGACGCCGATCTGCGTCGTTCGCGCCGAGCACTTCAGGCCGGATCAGCTTCACGGCGGCAGGCCGGGCCAGGAGCCGGTGCTCCGCGCGCCACACCTCGCCCATCCCGCCCTCGCCCAGCCGTTCCACCAGCCGGTAGCTCCCCAGCTCGCGGGCGCGGCGCACCTCCGTCCCCAGCTGATACACCACCGACGCCGCCACTCCGGCCATGCCCACCACGATCGTGTACGGGAAGATCAGCGTGAAGAAGAACTCGGGGGCGTCGATCTCGATGGGGGAGACGCCGGTCGCCACGTAGAGCGCGAAGCTGATCGGCACCGCGCTCACGGAAAGCACCGCCGCGAGGAGCGCCCGTCGTGGGGGGCTGGGCACCACGACCGTGAACAGCAGCACCCAGACGGACACCCAGGACAGCCCGAACCCTGCGATGTCACCGACGCCGGCCGCCCCGGCGTACGTGACACCGCTCGCGACCCCGGAGTATTCGGCAAGCGCAATGCCGAAGCTGCCGAGGACTTCGAAGGCGAGCCCGAGGTTGAGCGTCGTCGCTGACGACTGCCTGCCCCAGCGGATGAGCGCGAACGCCCCGAGTCCCATCAGGATCGAGACCGTCGGGGGAATGACCAACCGGGCGGTCGTGAAGTACGGCGCGCACACCGCCTGCGGCGTGAACCGGGCGATGACCAAACAGAGGATGTTGGGGAATACCGCCGCGAGGAAGAACGCGATGGCGTACAGTAGCGCCACGGTCTGCAGCCGCCGCACCGACTCCGTCAGGAAGTCGGCCGGCAGCCCCAGCGATCCGACCGAGCGGATCTCGTCCGCGATCGTCGAGCGGCGCGGGTGCAGGCGCGGGTTCGTCACGCTACCGGATGTTCCACCCGTTCACGGGCCCGCCGTGGAAGAACTTCTCCGGCGTCATCACGCCGTCCCGCTTGAAGACTATCCCGTCCTTCATGACAAACGACACGGTTCGCAACGCATCGAGATTCTCGAGCGGGTTGCCGGGGACGGCGATGAGATCGGCCGCGAGACCCCGCTTGATCGGCCCGCGCGTGTTCTCCGTTTCGCTCACCTTGTATCCGTTGGTGGTCATGATGCGCAGGACGTCCGCATTGGGGATCTTCGCGGCCTTCCAGGTTTCGATGAACTCGATGGCCACTTCGCCGCGCGTCATGCCCGGCACGTAGTAGTCGGCATCCGTAGAAAAAGTCAGCGGCACCTTGTTCTCCCACGCGTTGCGCAGCATGGCAACGGTGTTGTCGTACCGCGCCTGGCTGGTGTGGCCCGTGAGCGTGATGGGCGTCTCGGTGCCCGCCCGCCAGACGCCCTTCCGCGCCATTTCCTTGTGCAGCGAGTCGGTCATGCCGCGGTCGTGCGCGATGGACCAGATGCCGGCCGCGATCGCGCGCCGCGCGCCGTCCACGGTCTGCACGTGGCCCTCGACCTTGAAGCCGATCTTGGCCGCCTCCGCAATGAACAGCTTGATCTCGTCAATGGTGTAGCCCCACGGCTTGCAGTCGACGCAGATCTTGATCACCTTGGCGCCGAACAGGGCATTCTGGCGCACCGCCTTGACGATCTCATCGGGCGTGTCGGCATCGAGGTACTCGGGGTAGACGATGTTGTGCTCCTTGGCCATCTCCGGTGTGGGCCAGAACTGCCCCCCCATCCCTCCGATGATGATCCCCGAGTTGATGATCGTGGGCCCCGCGATCCACCCCTGTTCGATCGCGATCCGGAGCGCCGCGTCGGCGTAGTTGCCGGCATTCCCCATGTCGCGCACGATGGTGAAGCCGGCGCTCAGCATTTGCATGCCGTTGGACGCCGCCTGAATGGCGCGCAGCGGTGTCGGGTCCATCACATACGTGAAGTAGTAGACGTTGTGCTCCGGCACTTCCTTGTACGTGATGGCGAGATGGTTGTGGGCGTCCACGAGCCCCGGCATGACCGTGAGGTTGGAGAGGTCGATCACCTCGGCGCCGCTCGGAATCGCGACGTTCGCGCCGACGGCCGTGAACTTCCCGTTCTCGACAAGGACGATCTGGTTGGTGCTGACGGTGCCTGCCTCCGGATCGAGCAGGCGGCCGGCGCGGATGGCGGTGACCTGCGCCACCGCGTTCCCCGCGATGCTGAGTGTGAGGGCGGCGGTCAGGAGCAGGACGACGGCAGAGAGGCGGCGCATGGAAGTTCCTCGAGAGGGGGCTGACGACATGATGGCGGAGACTGCGGAATCATCGTCCGATCTACGCTTCCGCCGACCGGTGTCAAGCGGTCAGGCGGATGGGTGGTTGGGTGGTCTTGGCAGATGCAGGTTCCGCCGACCATGATGATGACCGTCCGGCCGGCTGCCGTTGTCCCCTGCCGTTGTCCCCTGCCGTCGGAGACCGCTAGTCCGGCTCCTGCAGCGCCCGCTCAACCTCTTCCGCCGCCTCCGCCAGCTCGCCCATCTCGCCCAGCAGCCCGCGCGCGACCGCAAGATCCTGGGTGATCCCATCCGCGGTTGCGGTTCCCGCCTGGAGGCGCAGCAGGCCGAGCCGGATGGTCTCGAGGGCCGTGACGGCTTCGAGCATCTTGGCCTGCGCCGCGTCCCGCGTGGTTCGCAGCTCCTCGCGCAGCTTCGCTCGCCGCTCCCCGCCCACCCGGTCATCGTCCCCCACCTGACCGATGAGGTCGTTCAGCTCCTCGACGCGGCGGCGCATCGAGTGCGCGTCCGTCTCGAGCCGACGTACGACGTCGGGCAGGTCGGGCAGCTCACGCTGCGTTCGCTTTGGCAGGGCCTGGTAGAGGTGATCCGCCGCGAGGCCCAATGCCAGCTCCGTCGGACGATAGGTCGCCGTGGACGCCGTGCGCACGTGCTGCACCCCGGTGCCGGCGATCTTGAACGCCCAACGCCCGAGCGTGCTCTTCCAGAATCTGAGCCAGCGTCCACCCCAGATATCGCGGCGGCGCTCACTCCGGGCCGCGTACGCGAGCCCGCTCAGTGTGAACGCGGTCGCGGAACTAGCGAACACGCCCCAGAGCGATCCGGTATACGGGAACCCACTCATGAGCATGGCCCCGAACGATGCTCCGGTGATCGCGAGTGCACCGATCGTCGTGTACCTGAGGGCGCGATCCACCCATCCGGGTGGGCCGAACTCGAAAAGCAGCTCCTCGCGCCGTCGTTCCACGTCTTCCTTCAGCGCGAGCTGTGCGTCCTCGAGTCCATATCCGGCACGGAGCACGCGGCGCGCCCGCCGAAGCACGGACGCCAGCGGCAAGCCCACCATGGCCGTCGCGACGATGAGGATCACCGCGGGAGGGCCAAGGACTCCACCGACGACGACGGACATGATGGCCGGGAATCCGAACATCACCGCCAACACGATGACGGCGGGAGAGTGGCGGGACGCCTCGCGGTTCTGGTTCACGAAGACCCGAAGCGGCAGGGGCAGCTCGCGGCGAACCGGGGCGGTCTGCGCGAGGGCCTCGGCAAGATCTTCACCCGTCGGGAACCGATCGGCTGGTGCCTTGGCAAGACACCGGGCAATCACGCGCCCGACCCTGGACGGTACCTCCGGTGCCGCGGTCGCGAGCGGCGCCGCCGTCTCCCCGATCTGCTTCGCCAGCACCGCGCCGACGTTGTCCCCCTGGAACGGCAGCCGCCCGCTCAGCGCGAAGTAACCGACACATCCGAGGGCGTAGATGTCGCTGCGTCCATCCAGCGGCTCCCCGCTCGCCTGTTCCGGACTCATGAACTCCGCGGTCCCCACCACCTCACCCGCGGCGGAGGCGGTGCCATCCCGCACGTGCGCGATTCCGAAATCCGTGACGAGCGCCCGGTTGGAGCCCCGCTCGAGCAGGATGTTGTCCGGCTTGACGTCCCGGTGCACGATGCCCTGCGCGTGCGCGTAGGCGAGCGCCCAGGCCGTGTCGCGGAGCACCCGGGTTCCTTCGGCCGCCGGCAGGGGTCCGCGCTCCCGGACGCGCTGCCCGAGCGTCTCCCCGTCCACGAACGCCATGGCGAAGAAGACGAAGTCGTCCACCTCATCGACGGCGTAGATCGGGACGATGTTGGGATGGGAGAGCCGGGCCGCGGTGCGGGCTTCCCGCAGGAACCGTTCACGCAGGTGGGGCTCGGCGGCGAGCGCCGGCGGCAGCAGCTTCAGCGCGACCGGGCGATCGAGCGCCACCTCGTGCGCGAGGTAGACGATCCCCATGCCCCCACGCCCCAGCTCGTGCATGATGGCGTAGCGACCCCGGAGGGCCGCCTGGAGCGAGACGAAGTCGGGAGCGCTGACGCCGGGCATGACGATCGCAACCTGCCGAGAGCCGTCATGCCGTGCAAGAGGCGGCTCCGAGCCACACCTGCCGGTAGTCGCGGGGCGCGCGCGCCTCAGGGACTACCAGTAGGGTCGGCCCCACCCCACGCCCATGGTGGGATACGGATAGCCCCCATAGGGCCCCCCCCACGGTCCCGCCACGCCCACACCCACATACACGTTGGGATTGGAGCACGCTATGAGGGCCAGGGGGGCCGCGACGGCAAGGACGATGATGGTGTAGCGAAGCACTCTGCGCATCGTAGTCTCGCGCCTCAGTTCAAGGGCCAACGTTGAATGGTGAACGCCGCGCCGGTGGGATCGGCCACGATGGCGGCCGTTCCCTTGCGGCGCTCGTCACCAGGCTCAACCAGCACCCGCCCGCCAAGCTCGGTTACGCGTTGCGCTACGGCCACCGGATCGGCAACCCGGACGTAGGGGAGCCAGTGCGTCGCCACCTGTTCGAACGGATTGCGCACCACCCCGGCCTGGGGGGTTCCGCCTGCCGAGAGCACGGTGTAGGCGTTCCCGTCGCCGATGTCCCGTTCGTCCACCCCGTAGCCCACGAGCCCGCCGTAGAAGCTCAGCGACGCGTCCCGGTCATGCGTCCACAGCTCGGTCCACAGCCAGTCGCCGATGCCGGCTTCGGCATCCGCGGGATCGCCGTCGGTGGTGCGGGCGAGGACGAGCAGCGCGCCCTGCGGGTCCGTGACGACCACCAGCCGCCCCCGGCCCTCGAGGTCCATCGGCCCCCGGAGGACCGTGCCGCCCGCGTCCCGCACCGCGCGGGCGGCGGCGTCGACATCAGGCACCGACAGCCAGCTCACCCACTGCGACACCTTCACCTTGACCTTCGTCTCGGCGATCACGATACCACCAATCGGCCGCCCTCGGTGGGTGATCACGGCGTACGCGCCGTCGGCCACATCCGAGAACTCCCACCCGAACAAACCACCGTAGAATCGCTTGGCCGCGTCCACGTCATCGGTAAGGAGATCCCGCCAGATGAACTTCCCCGCGAGGTGCGCGCCGCTTGCGGCCGCCGGCAGGGGCGGCAACGCGATGGGCTTGGCGCAGACGGCAAGCAGGAGCGGAAGCGCGAGGGCAGTCAACCACGCCCCATAGCGTCGCGGCGGGCGACGAAGCAAGTAAGCCATGAAACTCCCGGAGTGTCTATCGGTTGGCGCGTCAGGTACGGGCGGTGGTGGTCAACCCCCCGCAGCAGTACCGCGGTTCGATGCAAAGGTTCCCTCTATGATACCTTAGGCCGCGCGGCGCCCGCTAGACGTGCGGTCGAAACACGCCCCACACACGCCGCAGGGTATCGCTGATCTCCCCAACCGTGGCCCGGGCGCGCACGGCGTCAAGGATGCGCGGCACGAGCGGCTCCGACCCGCGGGCGGCGGCCTCCAGCGCGTCGACCGCCTGCCGCCACATCCGCGGCTCCCTCCCCTGCCGCACCTGCCGCACCTGTTGCACCTGCCGCTCAGCGAACGCGGTGTAGTCCGGGGCCGTGATGTTCGGCGGCGGCTGATCTTCCACGTAACGATTCACTCCGACGATCACCGTCTCATCGGTCTCCACTGCCTGCTGGAACGCATAGGCAGACCGATGAATGGCCTCCTGGAAATCACCGCGCTCGATGGCCGCGGCCGCACCACCCCCACGCTCGATCTCCGCGAGCAGCGACCGCGCCTCGCGTTCGATCCGGTCGGTGAGGGCTTCGACGTAGTAGGACCCTCCCAGGGGATCCGCGGTCTCTGCGACACCGCTCTCGTGCGCCAGGATCTGTTGCGTGCGGAGTGCCAGCGTCGCCGCGGGCGCGCTCGGCAGCGCGAGTGCCTCGTCGAAGCTGTTGGTGTGCAGCGACTGCGTCCCCCCCAACGTGGCCGCGAGCGCCTGCACGGCCACCCGCACGACGTTGTTGAGCGGTTGCTGCGCCGTGAGCGTCGATCCACCAGTCTGCGTATGGAACCGCAACCGGCACGCGGCATCGCTCCCGGCATAGCGCTCGCGGACGATGGTCGCCCACAACCGTCGCGCCGCCCGGAACTTGGCCGCCTCCTCGAACAGGTCGTTGTGGGCCGCGAAGAAGAACGACATCCGCTCGGCGACCTCGGAAGGATCCAGTCCCGCCGCCCGTGCCCGGTCGAGATACTCGATGCCGTTGGCAAACGTGAACGCGACCTCCTGGACGGCCGTGGCCCCGGCCTCACGCATGTGATAGCCGCTGACCGAGATCGGGTTGAACGGCATCTGCTCGTCGGTGACGAATCGGAACGTGTCCGTGATCAGCCGCAGCGACGGCTCAGGTGGGTAGATGTACGTTCCGCGTGCCGCGTATTCCTTGAGCACGTCGTTTTGGATCGTGCCCCGCAGTTGATGCGCCGGCGTCCCCTGGTCTTCGGCGACCACGACGTACATCGCGAGCAGAATCGCGGCCGTTGCGTTGATCGTCATCGAGGTGGAGACGCTCTGGAGCGGGATCCCGGCGAACACCCGTGCCAGGTCGTCCACGCTATCGATGGCGACACCGGCGCGCCCGACTTCGCCCTCCGCCGCGGGCGCATCGGAATCGTAGCCCATCTGCGTCGGCAGGTCGAAGGCCACGGACAGTCCCGTTTGCCCGGCGTCCAGCAGCGCGCGGAACCGCGTGTTGGTCTCTTCGGCCGTCCCGAACCCCGCGTACTGCCGCATCGTCCAGAGCCGACCGCGGTACATCGTGGGATGGATTCCGCGGGTGTACGGGAAGACTCCGGGTGGCTCGTCGCCGTAGTACCCAGCGATCGGCAATCCCGACGGCGAGGTCGGGTCGTCGCTCACGCGACGCCGGCGGGCGTGCGGGCGATCGTCTCGCGGACGAAGG
>JAOUDR010000051.1 GCA_029859185.1 Gemmatimonadota bacterium | reverse complement strand
ACACCGTAATGGGGATGAACCCGGCAATGTGAAATCCGATGGCGAGGGAGACTGCTGCGGTGCCCGCGACTCCATACAGCGCCAGCGCAGCACGTGTCACCCCCTCGAATATCCCGAAGAACCCCGGGGTGGACGGGACCGCGACGCCAAACGCCAGCAGGCCCTGCAGGACCAGCGCGGCGCCCCAAGGAAGCGTGAGGCCGAAGGCGACGAACGCGAGCGCGAACGACGCCGCGTTGGTCAGCCAGAGGATCAGGGACCAGACCAGGACGGCCCCGAGCCGCCCGGGTGCACGCAGCGCGGACAGACCGTCGAGCACGCCGTCCACCAGCACGAGCAACCGGTCGGCCCAGCGCGCGGGAAGCAAACGGTGCAGCACGGCATGGGCGAGCCGGCGGGTGACGGCCGGCTGCCAGACCACGGCAACCGCGACGATGAGGACCGACCCGAACAGGATCGCCCCACCAGCCGCCATCCTGCTGAGTCGCACCCCCTGGATCGTGGCGGCCGTGGTGAACCCACCGCCGAGGAATCCGACCACGAGCAGGCCCACGATAAACAACCCGTCGAACACGCGTTCGACGGCGACGGAGGCCAGCGCGGTCGTGAAGCGCACCCCCGTGAGTGACCGCGCGGCATAGGCGCGCGCGAGTTCGCCGGCGCGGGCCGGCAGGAGGTTGTTGGCCATGAACCCGATGGCGGTCGCGTGCCACAGCGGCGCCATCGGCAGGACCGCTCCCTGATCCCGCAGCAGGTAGCGCCAGCGGATCGTGCGGAGGGGGAAGGTGAGCGTTACTGCCACGGTGGCGGCGAACAGCCATCCCGGATGGGCATTGCGGATCTCACCCCACACCTCGGCGGGCGACACGTCGTGCAGCGCCCACCAGAGCAGCAAGGCAGAGATGACAAGCCCGACGATGGCCGGGAGATGGGAGCGGCGACTACGCGATGTCGGCGGCGCCAAGGCGGACGAGGTCGAAGACCTCTTCGAGAAGCTCCTGGACTTCGGTTGCCGGCGCGCCCGCGGCGACGAGCACGTTGACCTGCTCGCGCAGACTCAACGCCCGGTTCAGCGCGTTCTTGCCCGAATAGCAGATCGCCTCAATGAGTACGATCTCGTCTTCCGCTTCCGCTCTTGCAAGCGCGGCGGACGTGGGGACGGCTGCAACGGGCGCGATGACGGGACCCGCTGGCGCGGGCGCGGCGGGCTGCGGCGCGGCGCTGGATACCCGCGCCATCGCTGGCTCCACGGGTGCACCCGCCATGAGCTCTTCCAGCGACGGTATGCCGAGACCGAGGGTCTCGAGCAGCCGCTGGTATCGAAAGATGCTGCCGACCAGGTTGGGAGTCTCGTGTTCGGGCGCCACCGCAGGCTCGCTGGGTGGTGCGGGTTGCTCCGCCTGTGCCGCGGGCTGTGGCGCGGGTGCAGGCGGGGGCCGGGGGGGCGGTGCGGGCTCGGCGGCGGCCACCACGGGCTCGGGTGCAACGGTCGGTGGCAGCGTCCCGACGAGCGCGAGCAGCTGGTCGGTGATGCGCGCCAGGGTGTTGGTCCGTCCGGAGGCCACGGCCACGCCCGCTTCCTGGATAGCGTGGCCGAGCGGTTCCGGGCTGCGGGTCACGATGTTGCCGGCGATGGCGTCCCGCGTGGCCCGAGCGAACGCGCGCACCGGCTCCCGCAGCTCGGCCTCCACCCCGGTTTCGAGCGCCTGTAGCGGCTGGACCAGCGCGAGGATTCGCAACTCGCGTTGCGCGTCGGTCCCCGCACCCGCCAGGCCAATCCCGATCTGCCTGAGGTGCTCACCGAGCGCCGTCAGCTCGACCTCGCCGAGCGCGGGCGCGGACGAATCACTCGGGGATTCGATGATGGGGGGGCCGTCGTGGGCGTAGAGGCTCTCGATCGGCACGTCCGGCCGGTCCAGGCCGAGGGCAGAACGCAGCGTTCCCGCGAACCGTCGTACCTCGGCGGCGTCGGGGTCGGACTTGCCTTGGGTGGTGATGTCGCGCGTCGCCTTTGTGAGGGCTTTGGCCGCCGCCTCCAGCAGTGCGCCGGGCGCGGCCACAGCCGCCGGGGACCGCGCCACCAGTCCTGCCGCCCGCTCGATGCCGTCGAGCAGATCGGGGAGTGGCGGGTACTCGCTCAGGGTCGCGAGCCCACGCAGGGGCTGCATCTGGCGCAGCAGGGTCTGGACGGGGTCCGTGACGGCGGGGTTGTGGCGCACGGCTTCGGCGACGCGGGTGAGCGTGCTGGCCAGTGCGGCGCCCTCGCGCGCGACGAACGCGCGGGTGCCCGCATCGGGCGAGCTGGAACGCATGACGCGCGGCGGGATCACGGCGCGGCCCCCGGCGCGCTCGAGTGTCGCCGCGAGGTCCCGCGCACGGGCCGTGTCCGCGTCGGTCCATTCGCGTGTGCGGCGCACGAAGATCCGCAGATCGTCTACCGTGCGAACGGCGAGCTGCCGCGTGCCTTCATCCCAGTCGTGCCGGCCTTCACGGACCGCCCTGGCCAGATGCTCGAACGCGCCCGCCGCCGCCGCGATCGGTTGCTGGTTGGCCATCAGCGCGGCGCCTCGCAGAGCGCGGGTGAGGCGCTGCAGGTCCTCACCCTGGGGCGGCCCCGGGGCGGACACGAGCCCGTCGAGGCGTTCGAGATATTCGCTCGCCTCCATCACGAAGAAGTCCGCCATACCGTACTGTCGGTCCATGCGCGCCTTTGCCAAACCTGGGCTAAGTTACGGTCCCGCCGAAGCTTGGTCAACGCGTGCCGCGTCCACGACGACCCGCATTTCCGCGACCGCCCGTTCCATCCCAACCATGACCGCCCGGCCGATGATGCTGTGGCCGATGTTGAGTTCTTCGACCTCGGGCAGCCGGGCCACCGGTGGCACGTTGGCCAGGTTGAGACCGTGCCCGGCATGGACGGCGAGTCCCAGGGAGGCCGCGTGACGGGCGGCCGTCGCCAACCGGTCCAATTCGCGGCGTGCGTCCGGAAAGGCCAGGCAATAGCGGCCGGTGTGGAGCTCCACGGCGTGAGCCCCGAGATCGGCGCTGCGCTCAATGATGTCGGCATCCGGATCGACGAACAGGCTGACGCGAATCCCCGCGTCCTTCAGTCGGGCGACTGCGTCCCGAAGCCGACGGTCGCCGTCGGGATCCGTACCGAGCGGGAGGCCCCCCTCGGTCGTGATTTCCATGCGCCGCTCCGGCACGAGCGTGGCTTGATGGGGGCGGAGGCTGACCGCCAGCGCCAGGATTTCGTCGGCGGTGGCAAGCTCGAGGTTCAACACCGTCCGCACAGAGGTCGCGAGCCGGCGCACGTCCTCGTCCTGGATGTGCCGCCGGTCCTCGCGCAGGTGAACGGTGATACCGTCCGCGCCGGCCCGCTCGCAGAGGGCCGCGGCCTCGACCGGGTCGGGTTCCGTCGTGCCGCGCGCCTGCCGGACGGTGGCGACGTGATCAACGTTGATATAGAGCCGCATGACGTGCTTGCCTCGTGTCCGGGAAGCTCTTACGTTCCGGCAACTCACCACCGCGCAGTGCGCTACGACGTGACAAACTCTCGATTGGCATTCCTGGCCCTCATCCTCGCCAGCTCGGCCTGCGGAGGCAAGCGGGTCGATCCCATGGGGCTCCCCACGGAACCGGTAGCCGCCGTCCGGCAGTTCATGGAAGGGGTGCGTGCCAACGACCTTGCCGTGATGGGGGGCGTGTGGGGGTCCAGCAAGGGACCGGCCACCGCGTGGATGAACTCCGAGGAGTTACAGAAGCGGCTCATGGTGGTCCGCTCGTACCTCTCGCACGAGACCTACGGCATCGAGCCGGGCGGGGCGCTCCCCGGGAACTCTTCTGGGGAGCGGATGGTGCGCGTACGACTCAACCGGAGAGGATGTGCGCCGGTGGTGCCGTTCACGACGCTGCAGTATCGTGGGCGTTGGCTCGTGTCCGCGATCGACCTCGAGGCGGCCGGGAATCCAGCCCGGCCGTGCCAATAGGACTACTCGGTTAGTTCGAGGAGGATGCCGGCGGTGGACTTCGGGTGCAGGAAGGCGATCCGCTGTCCGCCATGGCCGGTGCGAGGTTGCTCGTCGACCAGTCGGTAGCCGAGGTCGCGGCACCGTGCGAGGGCTTGATCGAGGTCGGGCACGCGCAGGCAGATGTGGTGGATGCCGGGGCCCCGGCGGTCGAGGAACTTCGCGATGGGGCTCTCGGTTGTAACTGGGGAGAGCAGCTCGATCTGCGACTCGCCAAACGGCAGGGCCACGATGGTCGCGCCATCGACCACCTCGGGCGCGCCGGGCGTCAGACCGAGGATCTCGCGGTAGAAGGTCAGCGCCGCGTCGAGATCCGGAACGGCGACGCCGATGTGGGCAATCATGGCGTGGGGGAGCGGCATCGACTTTCCTCACCAGAGAGACAACGGTTCTCCGTCGCGATGGACGTTCGCGGGGCGGAACATAACGTGGAGAGCAGAGGCATGGCAGGAACGATGAAGGTGACGGATGCGGACTTCGCACAGGAGATTGAACAGCACGACGGGTTGGCCATGGTGGATTTCTGGGCCGTGTGGTGCGGTCCGTGCCAGATCATTGCCCCGCACGTCGAGGCGCTGGCGACGGAATATGCCGACAAGGTAAAGGTGGCGAAGCTCGATGTGGATCAGAGTCCGCAGACGCCGGCCCGGTTCGGTGTGCGCTCGATCCCGTCCGTGCTGTTCTTCCGCGGGGGCGAACTCGTGGACCAGGTGGTGGGTGCCGTCCCGAAGTCGCAACTCGTCGATCGGATCGAAAAACACTTGAGGTGACCGGTTCCATGAAGCCTCACCAGCGGACGCGGGCGTGCGGCAAAGCTCGGCAATCCTGAGCGGCACGCCGGTCCGTCTTTGGGACCTGCGATTCCCCACCAGTCGGGTGTTCATCCACCGGACACGGCTGGCGTATATCCACCTCGACAACCTCCTGAACTTCGCGAAGTTCGACCGCGACGGACGGGTGGACGGCTACGTGGTGGCGTACCTCCCGGACGAGGTAGCCATCGTGTTCATCCGGGGTGGGCACGTCGTGACGGCGGTCGCGCTCACGCAGCGGGAGCGCGCGGCGGTCCCGGTCCCCGAGGCGGTCCAGGCCATGCACAAGGGGGTCGAGCGGGGCGAGCTGGCCTTTTGCGAGGGGTCCCCCGAGCTGCTCACCTGGATGTACTACGCTGGCGTCGCGCCGGTGGCGAGGATCCCGGTCGATCGGCGGGAACCCGCGAGGGTCTTCGCGCAGCTGCAGCAGGAGCAGTTCAGCGGCGTCGTCGAGTTCATCGTGGACGGGCGGGTGAGCTTCATCCAGATGAATGCCGGGCGTTTCGCAACGGGGTACTTCGCCGAGAAGCCGGATGACCTCTCCGTGTCGGCGTGGATCGAGCGTCTCCTGCAACCCCACGCCGACGGCGCCCCACCGGCCGTGGCGGTCGGCACGTTCCAGCCGGAGACCGACCTTCCTGAGCAGGCCAGCGTCGCACTGCTCGAGGCGGCCCGTGAGGTGTTCTGGCGCCTGGTCGAGCAAGCCGAGCGCGAGGCGCCGCAAGATGGTATGAAGCGCGCGATGAAGTTGAGGGATGCGATTGTGGTGCCGCACCCGCCACTCACCGCCGTGAGCGTGCCCCGCGAGCGGCCGTTGTCGGTGGCGGTGATGACCCCGGCGGAGGTCACGACGGGACTCGCGCTGTGGACCCGCCAGTTGCTCGAGCAGCTCGAGGTCCTGGCCCCGGGGGCCGCGCCGGACATGCTCCGGGCGGCGACCAAGGATTACCGGTTCCTGTTGCAGCGGGCCGGATTCTACGGTCAGCTCCCCTGGACCGTGAACTGGTGAGCGGCACACTCTTCGTCGTCGCAACCCCCCTCGGCAATCTCGGAGACCTCAGCCCCCGCGCCGCGGAGACGCTGCGCGGCGTCGCGGTCGTCGCGGCCGAGGACACGCGGCGCACACGACCCTTGTTGGCGCACATCGACGCGCACGCGCGCCTGCTGAGCTACCACGCGCATTCACCGCCATCGCGTCAGGACGCGATCCTCGATGCGCTGGCAGCAGGTGCGGATGTCGCGCTCGTCACCGACGCCGGGACACCGACGATCAGCGACCCGGGGGCCACGCTGGTCGCTGCCGCACGCGCCGCCGGCGTGCCGGTGGTCGTGGTGCCCGGGCCGTCGGCCGTGACCGCGGCCCTGAGCGGCGCTGGCCTCGCTGCCGACCGGTACACGTTTCTGGGCTTCGTGCCGCGGAAGGGCGCTGACCGTACGCGCATGCTGGCCCAGATCGCGGCCAGTCCAGTCACCGTCGTGGTGTTCGAGGCGGCCAACCGCCTGGCGACGCTCCTGGCCGATCTGGTGGCGGCGGTCGGCGGCGGACGGCTGGTGACGGTCGCGCGTGAGCTGACCAAGGTGCACGAGGAATTCCGCGCCGGAACTCTCGACGCGTTGGCGGGTTACTACGCTGCACACGAGCCCCGCGGCGAGGTGACGGTCGTCATTGCGGGCGCGCCGATCCCGGCTGCGGAGGAACGCGACGAGGCCGCACTGCAGGACGAAGCACGCCGACTCCTGGCGCAGGGCATGACACGACGGGACGCGGCACGGCAC
This sequence comes from Gemmatimonadota bacterium, assembly GCA_029859185.1. GTDB lineage: Bacteria > Gemmatimonadota > Gemmatimonadetes > Gemmatimonadales > GWC2-71-9 > JAOTWJ01. The sequence goes on along the minus strand of JAOUDR010000051.1, from coordinate 4,177 downwards.
CTCGCCGACGCATTCGGGTTGTCCCGCAACGCCGCGTACGAGTTGGTGGCATCCCTATGATGCGTGCTGTTCGGGTCGCCCTCTTCCTTGCCGTCATCGTCCCACCGCCCGGCGCCACCGGCCAGGGTACGCTGACCATCGGCCGACTGCAGTATGATGGCGGTGGCGACTGGTACGCCAACCCTTCCAGCCTCCCCAATCTCCTCGCCGCGATCCGTGCGGAGACGGCGCTACCGGTTGCGAACCGGGAAGTGACCGTCACCCTCGATAGCCCGGCGTTGTGGGACACGCCGTACCTCTACATGACCGGGCACGGCAACGTGCGCTTCACCGATCAGGAGGTCGTGCTCCTCCGGCGATACCTCGAGGCCGGTGGGTTTCTGCACGCGGATGACAACTACGGCATGGACGAGTCATTCCGTCGCGAACTGGCGCGGGTGTTCCCGGATCGCGCGCTGGTGGACGTGCCGCTCGACCACCCGGTCTACCGCCTCGTGCACGCGTTTCCGGACGGACTGCCCAAAGTGCACGAGCACGACGGCAAGCCGGCCCAGGGACTCGGGCTGTTCCTCGGCGATCGTCTGGCGGTCTTCTACTCGTATCAGTCGGATCTCGGTGACGGATGGGAGGACCCATCGGTGCACGGGGACCCCCTGCCGTTGCACGAGGCCGCGCTGCGGATGGGGGTGAACCTGTTCGCCTACGCGGTGGCGTCCGGGCGATGACGGCGCGCGACTGGCTGGTCGCCGAAGGGCGGCGCGCCCGGCGAGCGGCGCTGGCTGCCACCGGACTGGCCGCCGCGGGCGCGAGTGCCGGCGTGCTGGCGCTGGGACTCCTGGTCGAGCGCCTCGGCGCCCTCGCCTCCGTCCCGGAGTTGGCGCTGCTCCCCTGGCTCGGCGCGGCGGCGGCCGCGCTCGTCGTGGTCCGACGGCGGCTCCCGGTGGTGCGGGCGGCGTCGCCGTCCGGCATCGGTACCAGGGTCGAACGCATCGGCGGACTGCGGAACGGCGCCCTCGCCGGCCTGGTTGGCGAAACGCACGGGAGTCCGACGCTGGCCGCCTTCGCGGACCGGCGCATGGGTGGGTGGCTCGAGAGCCATGGGGTGGACGCGGCACACCATCTGGGTCGTGACCATCGCCGCTCCCTGACCGTGCATGGCTCGGCCGGGCTTGCCGGGATCATCGTGCTCGGTGCCGCTGCCGTGGTGCAGCGGCCGGCGGTGCTGTGGCGACCGTTCGCGGCCATCCGCGAGGCGCACGCCCCCGTGACGCTCGTGGTGGACCGGACGCGGGTGGCCCGCGGCGAGGTCGTGACCGTGCGCGTCGAGGCACCGGGGCGACGCACGGCCATCCTGCACCAACGGAGCGCCGGGGAGGCCTGGACGGGCGCACCACTGCCGTTGCCCGATGGCACGGGCACACTCACCGTCGGACCGCTCGACGCGGATCTCGAGTTGGTCGCCGAGAGTGGCCGCCGCCGGTCGGATACGGTGCGCGTCGTCCTGCATCCCAGCCTGTTCCTGGCCGAGCTGGCCATCACGGCGCGGTACCCGGCCTACCTCGATCGACCCGATGAGCCCATCGCGGCGCAGGGCGACACCCTGTCCCTCCCGGTCGGGACCGTCGTGGCCGTCCAGGGGCGCGCGACATTGCCGTTGGCTGCCGCCGTGTGGTCCGACGGAAGCCGCGCGGTGGCGCTCGAGGTGGACGGGCGGGACCTGCGCGGCGCGCTCACGATCACGCGATCCGGGACGTGGACGCTCGCACCGCGGGCCACGGACCCCATCCCGCTCGAGGGGGTGCCGCCGTCGTTTACGGCCATCGCCGTACCAGACGCGGCGCCGCACGTGACCCTGGTGGTGCCGAGCGCGGACACGGTGATGCCCACCAGCCTCATCCAGCCACTCGTGATCGAGACCGGCGATGATCACCGGGTGATGCAGCTCGAGCTCGTGAGCCGGCGGGTGAGTCGGCTCGGGACGGTCGGCCAGGAGGTGCGGGAAGTGGTGCCGCTGCCGGCTGACGGGATCGAGCGCGGGGTCGTGATGGCGCCGCTCGACCTCAATCAACGGGGGTTCTTGCCGGGTGACACGGCGTACGTGCGAGTGCGCGCCACCGACAATGCGCCGCGGGCGCGGTCGGCCGAGACCGAGGAGATCCGGTTGCGGTTCCCGTCGCTGGCCGAGCTGCGGGAGAGCGTGCGGTCGGACGCGCGCGCCCTGACGGCTGCGGCCGATTCGCTGGCGGATGCGCAGCGGGCGGTCGAGCGGGCGGTCCAGGACCTGGCGCAGGAACGGATGCGCGATCCCGCCGACAGTCGTGGCACGCAGGGGCAGTCGGGGATGGACTTCCAGCAGGCGGAACGGGCCGGCACGCTCGGCACGGAGCAGCGCGACGTCCTGGAGCGGGCGGAGGAGCTGCGCGAGCGGCTTGCGGCGCTCGACCGCACGGCGTGGGAGGCGGGCCTCACCGATCCGGCGCTCCACGCACAGCTCGCGGAATTGCGCGAGCTGCTCGACCGCGCGCTCACCCCGGAGCTCGAGGCCGCGTTGCAGGAGCTGGAAGCCGCGCTCGCGCGCCTCGACGCCGATGCCATGCGCTCGGCGCTGGAACGGCTGGCCCAGGCCCAGGAAGCGCTGCGCCGCGAGCTCGAGCGCAGCCGTTCCCTGTTCGAGCGGGCGGCGCTCGAAGGGGATCTGACGGCGCTCGCGGAAGACGCGGCGGACCTCGCGGCGGAGCAACGTGAGTGGAACGCGTCGGCCGCCGAGGGGGTGGACAGCACGACGGTGACGGAGGAGGAGCGCCTCGCGGCACAGGCCGACTCGCTGGCGGCCCGCCTTGCCGAAGCCGAGCGGGCCATGGCGGAGGCCGGGACCGCGTCCACAGAGTCTGGGGCCGAGCAGGCCGCGCGCGCGGCGCGGGAGATGCAGCAGGCGTCCGCGGCAGCGGCGGCGAGCCGTCAGTCGGCCGCAGTCCAGGCGGGGCAGCGCGCGTCCGCAGAACTCGATCCCCTGTCCGGCCAGCTGACCGAGCAGCGGGACGCGATGCGCGAGACCTGGCGGCAGGAGGTGGCGGCGCAGCTGGATGCGGCGCTCGTGGAAACGGCACGCCTGGCCCGGAGCCAGGAGGAAACGCTCGGTCGGCTGGCCCGCGGGGAGTCCGGGGCGGACGTGCGGGCGGAGCAGGGTGCTACCCGTGATGGACTCGAACGGGTCATGGCGCGGGTGCAGGATGCCGCCGGGAAGAACGCGTTGGTGGCGCCCACCTTGGGCATGGCGCTCGGGTACACGCGGAACCGGATGGGCGCGGCCCTGGAGCAGCTCCAGCAAGGCATCCCCAATACGCGGTCCGCGGCCGAAGCCGCCGGCGAGGCCCTCGACGGCTTGAACCTCCTCGCCACGCAACTCCTGCGGAGCAGTGGTGACGTGGCAGGCGCGGCGTCGGGATCGGGGCTCGCCGAGGCGGTCGAGCGGATGGCCGAGCTGGCCGACCAGCAGGGACAGATGGCCGGACAGTCCGGCGGTCTGTTGCCGATGATGCAATCGGCGGGGCAGGCGCTGATGCGGGAGCTGCAGACGCTCGCGCGCCAGCAGCGCGCCCTCGCGGCCGAGCTCGAGCGGATGCAGGCGCAGGGCGATCAACCAGGCGCCGGCGAGCTGGCGCAAGAAGCGGAGGCCATCGCCCGAACGCTCGAGCGGGGTGCCCTCACCCGCGAGGTCGTCGAGCGACAAGAACAGCTGTATCGGCGATTGCTCGATGCGGGTCGCTTGCTTCGCGGTCCGGAGGCGGACGATCAACAGGAGCGGCAGTCCACGACCGCTCGCCCCGACAACGTGCTGCGCCCGACGGGGCAGCGCCCCCCCGAGGCGGGGCCGCGCTACCGCTACCCGACGTGGCAGGAACTCCAGGGACTCTCCCCGGCGGACCGCCGGGCCGTCCTCGCGTACTTCCGGATGTTGAACGATGCGCGGCGTCCGTAGCCTGACGCTGGCGGTGGTCGTCGCCTGCGGACTGCCCGCGGTGCTGGCGGCCCAGGATGGCGACCTCGTCGCGGCGATCGAGCTGGAGCGGCAGGGGCGATCGCTCGAAGCGGCGGAACGGTTCGCGCGGGCGCTGGAACGGGACCCGGCGCAGGGCGTGGCCCTGCTGGGGCTCGAGCGCACGCTGCAGGCTGGAGG
>JAOUDR010000586.1 GCA_029859185.1 Gemmatimonadota bacterium | reverse complement strand
GTGAGTGCCGGCGCCGTGACCGTCACCGGCCGGATCCCACCCGACGTCGTCGTCACGAACCCGGAGGCAAGGGCCGACACCACGGTGACGCCCGCCGTGAGCGCGTCGAACGCCACCCCGCTCGTCGAGCTGGCCAGGACCGGAATCACCACCGTCACCGACGCCGCCGTGTCCACGGCCGTCGCCAGCCGGCCCACCGACGGTGTGTCACTCACCACCGTCACCGTGAGCGGCGTCCCGCCGGCCCGGATCTCCTGCAGGAACGAGAGGTTGACCCCGTTGCCCCGCCCGATCCGGATCGTGAACACGTCGTTCGGCGTCAGCGTCGTGGTCGTCTGGCTCAGCCCCGAGATATCGAGCTGCGGCTGCACCACGGTCTGCACGACCGTGTCCGGCACGAACAGCGGGGCACTGTAGACGAACGACGCCGTGTCCGCGGCCCCCTCGAAGCCCTGCACGTAGTAGCCGAAGCTCGACGACCCGTCCGGCACGAAGACGACAATCGAATCCGCCCCCGGGGTCGAGACGTTGGGCGACACGAGCGCTACCTGTGGATTCGTGCTCTTCACCACCACGTTCACGCCACCGTGGTTCGCCGCGCCCATGAAGAGCGTGGTGTTTTCCTGCAGCCCGGCCCCCACCGTGACCACCGAGCCCGTGAGTGCCGGCGGAGCGTTCACGGTCACGTTCACCGAGTCGGCATCGATGTCCGGCGCCGATGCCACCACCCACGACGAGCACACGAACGGCGCCGATCCACCGTAGCTGATGAAGGACGTGACGTTGACGAGCCCGGTCGGGATCGTCACCGGCGACGTCACCGCAGCGCATGTCGGATCGCGCGGCGTCAGCGTGACCGCCACCCCGGGCGCCGGTGCGGGAATCAGCACACCCCCGCTCCGCAGCTCGATGGTGACCGGATCACCGAAGCTCCCGTTGATAATGAGACCCGCCTGGACGACGTTGAGGCTCGCCGTCGTCGAGACGAACGATTGTGCCGTCCCGTACGCCACGGTGCTGCCCGTGACGGTCGCCGAGCCCGGGAAGACGCCCGAGACGGTCGCGCTCGCGGTCTGCTGCCCCTCCTGAATCGTGACGGTTGGCGTGGTGACCGCGACGCGGGACGGATCGTCGCTCACCAAGGTCACCGTGACCCCACCGACCGGTGCCGGCGTCGAGATCTGGAGCGGCAGCGACGCCGTCGCGCCGAATGGCACGTTGAGCGTGCCCGGCATGCTCAGGACCTGTACCGAGACGGGCACAGCGAGCACGCCGTCCGTGTAATTGGTCGCGCTCGCGGTCAGCGTCGCCGTCCCACCGGCGATCCCGTTGACCGTCACCTGCCCGAACGTGCCCCCTTCGATAATGAACACGCCGCCGCCGGTGGTCGTATCCACCTCGAGCACGGCCGGGTTGTTGGACACCACGCTCACGAAGACGCCGCCAATCGGCGCGGGCGCGGTGAGCGTTACGTCGAGTGTGGCGCTGCCGCCCACCCGAACACGGTTCGTGCCCGCAAGCGCTATCAGGATGGACGGGTTCGGGAAGATGGCTGTGGCCGTGAAGACGGCGGGCGTGAGCCCGGACACCGTCGCGGTGGCCGTCTGCGTGATCTTGTTCGTGCTCAGGGTCCACGACGCCTGTGTCTGGCCCGCACCGTCCGTCGTACTCGACGGCGGCGTGATCGTGCCGTCGAACGTGTTCCACGCCACCGCGATGCTCGGCACCGGGTTCCCCGCCGAGTCACGGACCTCGACGACGAGCGGGGCCGGCAGCGTCGTACCGGCGGTGTCACTCTGCGCGCTGCCCGACACGAGCACGAGCTGCGCCGGCGCACCGACGGTGGCGGTGGCCGAGAACGCCACAGGGGCCAGTCCCGGCAGGCTGGCGGTGAGCGTATTGGCCCCGGGCGTCCCCAGCGTCCACACACCCACCGAGGCGATACCGCTGGCGTCGCTGACCGGCGCGCTGTCAGCCAGGGTCCCGCCCCCGCCGATGGCGAACGGCACCGCGACGCCGACAACCGGCGCGCCCGCGGTGTCGGTGAGCAGGACCGACGGGGCGACTGTCACCGCGGTCCCGGCCAGCGCGGTCTGCCCGTCTCCCGCGTTGAGCGTCATGCTCGTAACACCACCGGTACTCGTGGCGAGCGCGAGGAACTGCACCGGGGTGAGGCCACCCACCGTGGCGGTGAGGGCGTTGAGCCCCGCGGTGGGACCGAGTGTCCAACTGCCCACCGCGGCCAACCCGCTCGCGTCGGTCGTGTCCACGGCGGCCGTAACGGTCCCGCCACCCTGCGCCACCGCAAAGACGACCTCGACGTTGGGCACCGGGTTACTCTGCGCATCCATCACCCGCACCTGCGGCGCCGTCGCAACGGCCGTCCCGACCAGCGCGTTCTGATTGTTCCCCGCGGTGATCGTGACGACGCCCGCTCCGGTGGCCTGGCTCGTCGCCGTGAACGCCGCGCTCAGAGCACCAAACGTGGCGGTCACCGTCTGGTTGCCGACCACGTTGCCAAGCGTCCAGGTGACCCGCGCCCGGCCCGTGCCGTCGGTCAGCGCCGAGTCGGCGGAGACCGCGCCGCCGCCCAGGGTCACGGCAAACCGCACCCACACATCGGGAACGCCCACGCCATCACTCGCC
>JAOUDR010000585.1 GCA_029859185.1 Gemmatimonadota bacterium | reverse complement strand
CGATCGTCGGGATCGGCGTCCGGCGCATCGCCTGCCGCAGGAACCATGGCGCAAGGTAGATGCTGCCCAACTCGACGACGTCGGGTCGCTCTCGTTCGAGAATCCGACGGAGCCGTCCCCATCCGGTCAGGATGTGATACCCGGGACTTGCCGGCGCAGGGGGGCCGCCTATCTCGTACCGGGTGCTGCCCAGCCACTCGCGTTTCGCATCACGCGCTCCCGGTACAACGAGCACGTGCGAGTGGTCCTCGCGGCCGGCGAACCAGCGCGCTTTGGCGGAGAGGTAGGTACGAACTCCGCCGCCCAGCGGCGAGAAGAACTCCGTGAGGTCGAGGACCTTCAGCGGTGCGCCAGCTCCTCGTACGCGGCGGTCAACGGCGCGAACGCGGCGTCCCAGCCTCGGGCCTCGGCCCATGTGCGGGCGTTCTGTCCCAGGCGCGAACGGAGCGCCGGGTTCTCGGCGAGCCGGCGAATCCCGGCGGCGAACGACCCAGCGTCACCGGGCTCGCACAGCACGCCGTTCAGCCCGTCTTCCACGTTCTCGAGTGTGCCACCGTCCCGTACGCCCACGACCGGCAGGCCGGACGCGAGGGCTTCGAGCACCACGTTGCCGAGCGTCTCCGAGCGGGACGGGAAGACGAACACGTCCGCGGCAGCGTAGGCTTCGCTCAGCGCCTGTCCCTCCAGATAGCCCGCGAACGTGACGTCCGCCGGTGCCCGGGCCCGCATGATGCCGGTGTACGCGCCGTCGCCCACCAGCGTCAGTTGCAGGGGCGTCCGGAGGTTCCGGAGCTGCTCGTAGGCGTCGAACAGCACCGGTAGATCCTTCTCCGGTGTGAGGCGCCCCACGTACAGCAACCGCACGGCGTCGTGCGGAGCACCGTCGTCGCCAGGGGTGGCGCGACCGGACGGCGCGAAGCGTGTGGTGTCGACGCCGCGCGGCCAGACGCGGACGTTGCGGAACCCACGCTCGAGCAGTTCGTGGCGGTTGGTCTCACTGGGGCAGAACGTGACGGCGGCCTGATTGTGGAACCATCGGAGGTACCGCCAGCACAGCTCGCCGGCCCACCCGAATCCGTAGTACGGCAGGTACCGGGGAATGTTGGTGTGGAATGACGCGATGGCCGGGATCCCGAGGGTCGTCGCCGTCTGGAGACCCGTGACGCCCAGGGAGTACTCGGTCACCACGTGAATCACATCCGGCCTGAAATCGGCAACCTCGCGCATCACGCGCGGCGCAAGCGGCAGGGCGAGCGTGAGATCCGGATAGCGGGGCAGGGGAACCCCCGGCACCCGCAGCACACGCAGGCCGGGGTGCAACGGTACCTCGCCCCGCGGTCGCCAGGATATGGGTACCGCGAGCAGCACCTCGTGACCTTGCGTGGTGAGGTGCCGTATCAAGCGGTCGAGGATGAGTGCCACCCCGTTCCGCTGCGGCAGGAATGTCTCCGAGAACAGCGCGATCCGCACGCGTGCAAACTATGGCCACGGATGGACTTCGGCCAGCCGCGACGGCCGCAGGGCGCGGCGGGGGCCCTACCAGAACAACGTTGCCCGTCCGTGCGCCCCGTCGAAACTGCCGTGCCCGGTGCCGACGTCGCCGTCCAGATCGATACGGTACCCGCCTTCCACCCAGAACCGGTTGCCAAACCGCCAGCCTAGCTCGAGGCGGAGTCGCGTGTTGCGCCGGCCGACCGAGCCTTCGACGCTGGGTACCTGCCCGTCGCCTCGAATCACGTCGCGCAGGTCCATCTCGAGGGCCGCCTCGGCCTTGAAGCCGATGCCTGCCAGGTAGCGCACGAGCGTCTGGCCCCGCCAGGCGCGATCCTCGTAGTCGACGTCCGGCTGGGCCCCGTTCCGGAATTCCTTGGTCTGCGGCCGATGCTCCCGCAACAGCCATGACTCGGCGCGCCAACGCGCCGTGGGTTGGAAAAGGATGTATCCACCCACTTGGCTCGTCCGCTCGACGAGCCGGAAGTCGTCCTCCGGACGGCTGAGTGTGAGTGGCGTACGGTCCGTGATGGCTCGGACCCACGTGGCCATCGCACCCACTCGCACGGTCGGCAAGGTGGTCCACTCCAGCAGCGCAGCCGCCATGCCGAACTCCTCGTCTTGACGGAACCCGGAATCGGTCACAAGCTGGTCGTACGCTCTGAGTGTCGATGGCAGTGCCGTGCCAAGATCAGCCTCCACCCGGAGATGCCTGCCGACCTGCCGCTGGGTGGTGATGCGCAACGCGTACGGCGCCTTCTCGTAGTCGAGGGCCGTGGGCGCGAACGTCCGGACCACATCCAGGCCCTGGTATATGGCCTGAGAGAAGGCGTCGAGGACGGTGAGCGAGACTCTGGCCTCGCCGGCCCGATCCCGCCAGCCAGCACCCACGGTCATGTCCATCTCGGGCTTGTCGGTGACGAGCGTTCCGCCGGCGAAGGCAAACACGCCTGGCTCCCAGAATTTCTCGACGCCGAATCGCGGGAGGCTGCGTGCGAGTCCGGGCCGGTCCTCCTTGTCGAAGCGGAAGCCCACGCGCCATCCCCGGCCCAGTCCAATCCCCGCCTTTACGTCAAACCCGGCGGCAAGGGCGCGGTGGTTGATGGATCCGCCCCAGTATCGAGCCCCGTTCGTCGCCGCCTGCCAGGCGTACTCG
>JAOUDR010000584.1 GCA_029859185.1 Gemmatimonadota bacterium | reverse complement strand
GATTTGTAAGGCGGGAGATCGTAGCTTGCCTGTCATGCCCCGGCGACGCGTGCGGTTGACCACGAAGCGACAGGCGACGCTCCCCGCCGCGCTGTGCGAGGAGCTGGGGGTCGGCCCGGGTGACGAGCTCGAGCTGGAACGGTGTGTCGTGGACGGCAGTCCCGCGTGGGTGCTCCGCGCGGCCAGGCCGGATTGGTCCTGGTTCGGGGCGGCCCACCCATGGACGGCGGGGAAGTCCCATCGGTGGGATGCCATCGAGCGTAGCCTCGCACGGGGATGGGTGGGTGACGATCGGGCTTGACACCTCGGTCGTCGTTCGGCTGCTCACCGGCGAGCCGGCGTCCGCGGCGCGGGCGGCCGCACGGCGACTCGAGGCCGCTGCCGATACGGGCGAGCGCGTGGTCGTGTGCGACCTGGTCGTCATCGAGACGTACCATGCGCTGCACCACCACTACGGGGTCCCGCAGTCGGAGGCCCGGGCACTGCTGCAACGATTCCTGGTCTCCGGCGTCGTGCATCCCGAGCCGGGCGAGATAGTGCCCGCGCTCACGGCGACCGGCGCCGGGCTCGCAGACCACGTGATCCACGCCCGCTACCGGGGACTGGGTGCGGTCACGCTGACGTTCGACCGGCGCCAGGGCAACCTGGAGGGCGCGGTCCGCCTGAGAGGGTAACGGCATGTGGGCGCGTCCACCGAGCGCGATGGGCACGTCAGGACGCGCCTCCAGCTCGATTCTGGGCGGCGCCGCGGCCGGGGCGCTAGCCTCCGGATCGGCGCTCCTGCAGTTTCCAGCATGACCACCACGCGAGCCATCCGCATCGAGCGCCTCGGCGCTCCGGAAGTCCTCGTCGAGCGCGACATCCCGCTCGCGGACCCCGGACCGAACGACGTCCACCTTCACATCCTCGCCGCCGGCGTCAACTTCGCGGACCTCGTGATGCGCGCTGGCCTCTACGGCACCGTGCCGGACATGCCGTTCAGTCCGGGGTTCGAGGTCGCGGGGGAGATCGTCCGAGTGGGAAGCGCCGTGCAGGACTGGAGGCCCGGCGATCGCGCGGCCGCCGTGATTCGGTTCGGCGGGTATGCGCAGGATGCCATCGTGCCCACCCGCAACCTGTTCCCTTATCCCGACACGCTGAGCCCGGCGGAGGCCGCGGCCATTCCCGTGGTCTTCCTTACGGCATGGATCGCCCTGTTCGAGGCGGCGCGCGTCCGCACCGGCGAGACCGCACTCGTGCTCGTCGCCGCGGGTGGCGTGGGTTCCGCCGCCGTGCAGCTCGGCAAGCGCGCCGGTCTCCGCATCCTGGGCACCGCGGGCGGCGAACGCAAATGCCGTTTCGTGGTCGATGAGCTCGGCGCCGAGGCCTGCTTCGACTCCACCGGCCCCTGGGACCAACAGGTACGCGCCCTCGTGGGCGACCGTGGCATCGACTGCGTGCTCGACTCCCTCGGCGGCCGCGCCACCGCTGCCTGCCGCCGGCTCCTCGCCCCGCTCGGTCGCCTCGTCTTCATCGGTATGGGCACCGGACTGCCGGGCCGGAAGCGGAGCTGGCCGGCGGCGATCCGGGCCTATCTCCGCACGCCACGATTCCACCCGGTCAACCTGATCGAGCCGAGCATCGGGATCTTCGGGATCCACCTGCTGCACCTGCAGGCCAAGGAATCCATCGCGCAAGCAGCGATGCGCGAGATCTACCAGGCGGTCGCGGCCGGCGAGATCCGCCCCGTGCTCGACAAGACCTTCCCGCTCACGCGGGACGGAGCCGTGGAAGCCCACCGCTACCTTCACGATCGGAAGAACGTCGGGAAGGTGGTGCTCGCCGTCTAGCCGCCTAGCCGTTGGCCGTTAGCCGTTAGCCGTTTGCCGTTGGCCGTTGGCCGTTGGCCGTTAGCCGTTGGCCGAACAGCGGGCGGGCGAGGCGGGCTAGCTAGCCTGCCTCGTCCGCCTCGTCCGCCTTCGACCGCCCGTGACCGCCTACTTCTTCACCGGATCCGCCGGCCGGCTCGGCAGCTTCCGCGGCTCGCGCTCCATCGCGGCCAGCACTTCCGCAATGCCGCGCTCGAGCTGCAGGTCACGGCCATCAATCACGGACTGCGGGTCGTTGGTGACCTCGATGTCGGGCTCGACCCCGTAGCCCTCGATGATCCAGCTGCCGTCGGTGTCGTTGGTGCCCTGCAGCGGGACGAAGGCGACCCCGCCGTCGAGCAGGGACCCGACGCCGCTGATACCGACCACCCCGCCCCAGGTGCGCTTGCCGATCAGCGGCCCCAACCCCGCCTTCTTGAAGCGCGCGGGGAAGATGTCGCCGTCGGACGCCGAGGTCTCGCTGATGAGACTCACCATGTGGCCGTGGAACACCGCGTACGGGTACGTGGCCGCGGAGTCGCTGAAGTGGCCGAACCGCGTCCCCAACAGCTTCGAGTCCAGCCGCTCGATGATCCACTGGGAGATGTTGCCGCCGCCGTTCGACCGCACGTCGACGATCAGTCCCTCTTTCCGAATCTGCGGGTAGTACCACTTGATGAACTCGTAGGCACCGTCCCCGCCCATGTCAGGGATGTGGAGGTACCCCACGCGCCCGTTGGTGGCCGCGGCGACCGCCTTCCGGCTGCTCTCCGTCCAATCGAGGTAGCGCAACGCGGACTCGTTGAA
>JAOUDR010000583.1 GCA_029859185.1 Gemmatimonadota bacterium | reverse complement strand
CGCACCCACGACGTGCAACTCGCCGCGGGCCAGCGCCGGCTTGAGCAGGTTGGACGCGTCAATGGCCCCCTCCGCCTTCCCGGCACCGACGATCGTGTGCAACTCGTCGATGAAGACGATGAACCGACCCTCCTGGCTCACCACCTCCTTGATCACCGACTTGAGGCGCTCTTCGAATTCGCCGCGGTACTTGGCCCCGGCCAACAGTTGGCCCATGTCCAGCACCACCAGGTGCTTCCCACGGAGCGACTCGGGGACGTCCCCGTTCACGATGCGCTGCGCGAGCCCCTCGACGATGGCGGTCTTTCCCACGCCCGGATCGCCCACGAGCACCGGGTTGTTCTTGGTGCGGCGCGAGAGGACCTGCATGATCCGGCGGATTTCGTCGTCACGGCCGATGACCGGATCGAGCTTGCCCTGGCGCGCGAGATCGGTCAGGTCGCGTGTGAAGCGCTCGAGCGCCTGGTACTCGTTCTCCGGCTCCACGTCCGTGACGCGATGACTGCCGCGAATCGCGGTGAGCGCCTGCTTGAGGTCGTCGGCATTGATGCCGCGCTCGCTCAGGATCTCGCGCGCCGCGCTGCCCTTCGTGTCGGCGAGTCCGATGAGGAGATGCTCGGTCGAGACATAGGCGTCGTTCAAGTCCTTGGCGAGCTTGTCCGCGCGGTCCAACGCCTGGGAGAACTCCCGGGCCATGGCCGCCGGCGCGGCAGCACCCTCCTGCTGCGGCAGTCGATCGACTTCGCGCTCCGCGGCCTCCAGGATCTCGGCGACCGTGACCCCCAGCTTCTGGAGCAACGGGCGGACGATTCCCTCGTCTTGTGTGAGAAGGACTCGGAGGAGGTGAGCGTCGTTGACGACGGGATTGCCACGCTCCCGCGCCAGGCTACTCGCCTCCTGGATTGCTTCGCTCGCTTTGATGGTCAGTCGGTCTGGTCGGATCATGTGCCGTTTGCCGTTTACCGTTTACCGTTTGCGGTTTGTCGTTTGCCGTTTGCCGTTTGCCGTGCGCTGAATGCTACACGCTGTGCACGGTGGGCCGTGCACCACCAAAAGTCATCGGCCATCGGCTAACGGCTAACGGAGAAACGCACCTCGCATGCCGCCCGACTCCGCAATACTGGCAGGAGGGGGCGCCCGCGTACAGTCTACCTGGCCGATCAGCGTCCGTCGCCTGCCGATGCGGCGGGCCTTGCGGTCATGGCGCCGGGGAATACGTTACGGCCTCCCAGCAACCCCCGGAGGTCATATGACATCTCGCCTCACCGCAGCACTCGTTGCGCTCGTCGCCTTAACCGCGTGCCAGCCGGCGGAGACGATCGAGCAAATGCATGCCCGGATCCAAACGGAGTCCAACGCCGTCCACCCGATCATCGAGACCCAGGTCGCCAAGTTCGTCGCGGCGTTCAACGCGCAGCAGGCCGAGGGGATGGCAGCGGTGTACGCGCCGGATGCGGTCATGATGCCGCCGGACATGCCCGGAGTGACCGGGCGCGACGCCATCCTGGCGAACTTGGAAGGCATGTTCGCCCAGATGCCTCCCAACGCGACCATGACAATCCGGGTGCTCAACGTGACTGCGAACGGACCGGTGGCCGTGGACCGGGGGCAGTGGACCATCTCGGGCGTGGGGCCAGATGGTGCCACGATGGAGATGCACGGGAAGTACCTCGCCGAGTGGCACCAGATCGACGGCGAGTGGCTCATGGTGTCCGACATCTGGAACAACGACGCGCCGATGCCGCCCATGTAGGGCAGGCGCGAGCTTCCCAGAAAGACGCACGCGCCGCGGAACCATCCCGCGGCGCGTGCCGTTTCCAGAGGTAGGCGAGCGGTCGCGCTACTTGACGACCGTCATCTTTCCCGTGAGCCGTTGGCCGTTCACGACCAACTGGTACACGTAGACCCCCGATGCTGCCTCGCGGCCGGTGTGGAGCACCTTGCCATCCCAGTACGCGGCGTACTGGCCGGTGCCGTTCCACGTGATGCGGAGGTTTTCCAGCGGCTCCCCGGAACCCTGTAGAATGGGGACGGCGACGAGCTGCGCGAGTACGTTGTAGACGCGCATGCTGACGACCGGCCTCTCCCCCGCTGAGAACAAGCTCTCCGGCAGGGTGAAGGGAATGGTCGTTTCAGGGTTGAAGGGATTGGGGTAGTTCTGCCCCAACTCAACCCTGCCGCGCTGCTGACTCTCCTGCGCCATGACTGGCGCCGAGGCCGCAACCGAGAGCCCGAGCGATACGAGCGCCCAGGCAAGCCACTTCATTTCAACCGACTCCTGTCTGACAAAGAAGGTTCGACGCGTTTCTCCTTGGGTGACTGGCAGATTCTAACTTCTACCGCAACTGCAAGTTAGGACTCCGCCGGACGTCCTGTCAAGCGCGGCCCTGCGATACGGACGTCACCCCGTCGGACCGTGAATCCCTGTCCATCAAGCCACTCCAACAGCGGAATCGAGAACTTCCGCGTAAGTCCAAGCCTGTCACGCAGTTGCGCTGGCCCAAGCTCGCCGGATGCTCCCAACGCCTCGCGCGCGTGTCGCACTATCTCTTGAATGATGCCCGCATCGAGATATCTGTCGCGGCCCACGCGGACGATCGCGCTCTCACGCTCCAGAAAGTCGACGACCGCCCGCATCGGGAGGTCGCCCGTGCCC
>JAOUDR010000050.1 GCA_029859185.1 Gemmatimonadota bacterium | reverse complement strand
AGCGTCCGGGACCGTGTCGTATTGCCTCGCCCCGCTGAAGTAGTCTCTGGTGAGCTTCGCCAGGGTGCCACCCAGGAACGCAAGCCCGATGAGGTTCGGGAACGCCATGAAACCGTTGAGGAGGGTTCCCAGGGCCCAGACGACGCGGACGGTCGTGACGGAGCCGACCAGAATCAGCGCCGTGAACACGATACGAAACGGGGTGATCACGCGGGACCCAAACAGGTACTCCACGCACTTCTCGCCGTAGTAACACCAGGCGATCAGCGTCGAGAAGCCGAACAGGAAGCTGCTGAGTGCCACGATGGCGGAGGCGAACGGAATGCTGGTGCTCATCGCCGCGGCCGTCAGATCACCGCTGGCGCCTTGATACGCCGCGTCCGTCCAGAGTCCCGAAGAGAGGATCACAAACGCGGTCATCGAGCAGACCACGATGGTGTCAGTGAACACCTCGAAGACGCCGACCGTCCCCTGCTCGACCGGGTGCTTCACGTTCGCGATGCCGTGCGCGATGGGCGCCGACCCGAGACCCGCTTCGTTGGACAGCACTCCCCGGCTCACACCCGCCTGAATCCCCTGCGCGACGGACGCGCCGATGAATCCGCCGGCCGCCGCCGTCGGCGTGAAGGCGTCGCTGAAGATCAGGGCGAAGACGTGCGGCAGGTGCCCGGCATTCATCACGATGTACGCGATGGCCGTCAGGACGTACACCGTGATCATCGTCGGTACGAGCTTCTCGGCCGTCCCGGCGATGCGATGGATGCCACCGAGCAGCACGAGTCCCACCAGTACCGTCACGAGGAGCCCCGGAACCCAGAGCGGGACCTCGACCTTGAAGATCGTGCGGGATGCCTCCACGAACGTCCGGGCGACCGTATTGGACTGGGCCATGTTGCCTGTGCCGAACAGCGCCGTGGCCGCGCCGAAGAGCGCGAACATCGCGGCGAGGACACGCCCGAGCACCGCATTGGGAATGCCTCTGGAGATGTAGTACATCGGACCGCTGGCGAGCTCTCCCGTCTCGCGCCGCACGCGATAATGCACGCCCAAGGTCGCCTCGGCGTACTTCGTGGCCATGCCGACGGTCGCGCAGATCCACATCCAGAACACCGCGCCCGGTCCCCCGATCAGAATGGCGGTCGCCACCCCGCCGATGTTGCCGTTTCCCACGGTGGCGGCAAGCGCGGTCGTCAGCGCCTGGAACGGGGTGATGGTCGCCGAGTCCTTCACTTTCTTGGCGAACGCCCCGGCAAGGACCATCCGCAACGCCATCGGGAAGCGCGTGATCTGGACAAACCCCGTGCGGATCGTGAGCCAGCCACCGACGATCAGCAGGATCAGCGGCATGGCGAGGGGCTGCCATACCCACCCATCGACGGCCAGGATCCGATCGGCCATGGCGGAGAAGTCCATCACTGCTCCTTGCTGTGAAAGGGCGCCCTGAAGCACGGCGAAGATCGCAGTAGACTAGGGGAAACGCCGCCCCTGTCAAGGCGGCGCGCGCGGCGCGAAAGGCATCGCTCCACCGTAGCCGCAACGGACGGTCAGACCTATACTTCCGCGCCCTCTCTGCCAGTGAGCTGACCGTGCGTGAGACCGGATCCTACCCGACTCTGGCCACCTCCGAATCACAGCCTTGGGACCGCCTCCGCCTGCTCATCGCCGAGCGACGGACCGAGGAGATCCTGCCGTTTCTGAACTCGCTCGCACCGGGTGAGTCGGGTCGCGCCATCGACCGGCTGGACGACGAGACGCGTGCCGCCCTGTTCAGGCTGCTCCCGCCGGACGCCGCCGCCGATGTGTTGGACACCCTGCCGGACTCCGAGGCCATTGACCTCCTCGAGGATCTGTCGGCCTCGGACGCTGCGGCCATCGTCGAGGAGTTGCCGAGCGACGAGCAGGCGGACTTGCTCGGACAACTCGATGAAGGGGAAGCCGAGGCGATCCTCGCGCGGATGGAGAGCACGCGGGCCACGAGCGCCCGCCGTCTCCTCAGCTACGAGCCGGAGACCGCCGGCGGCTTGATGATCACGGAGTACCTCGCGTATCCCGAATCCGGCACGGTGGCCGACGTCGTCACCGACCTGCGGACGCACGGCGAGCGCTATGCGGACTACAACGTCCAGTACGCCTACGTCACCACCGGCGATGACGTGCTGGTTGGCGTCTTGCGCGTGCGTGACCTCCTCCTCGCGCGCGAAACCCGGCCGCTGCGGGAGATCATGCTCCGGGATCCGCTGCGCGTCCGCGATGACACAGCCATCGAGGACCTGAATCGGTTCTTCGATGAACACGCGCTCTTCGGAGTCCCCGTCACCGATCCCGACGGGCGGCTCGTGGGCGTCGTGCGGCGGGCGGCCGTGGAAGAAGCGCTCCGCCAACGAGCGACCCGCGTGTATCTGGCATTCAGCGGCCTCGTCGGCGAAGAGGAACTGCGCTCGATGCCCGTCGGCATCCGCGCCTTCCGACGACTGTCCTGGCTCTCCATCAACATCGTCCTGAACGTCGCCGCCGCCAGCATCATCGCGTTCTATCAGGACACCCTGGCAGCCGTGATCGCCCTGGCCGTGTTCCTCCCGATCATCTCGGACATGAGCGGCTGCTCCGGGAATCAGGCCGTGGCCGTGAGCATCCGCGAGCTGACGCTCGGCCTGATCCGGCCGTACGAGTTCCTGCGGGTCGTGGTGAAGGAGGGGCTCGTCGGAATCATGAATGGGATCGCGCTCGGCATTCTGCTCGGCGCGCTGGCCTTCCTCTGGAAGCACAACATCTACCTGTCGCTCGTCGTGGGAGGCGCGTTGGCCCTGAACACGATCATCGCCGTGCTGATCGGCGGCCTGGTGCCCCTGGGCCTCAAGGCCCTGCGCCTCGACCCCGCCCTCGCGTCCGGCCCGATCCTGACCACGGTGACGGATATGTGCGGGTTCTTCTTGGTGCTGAGTTTTGCGTCGGTGATGCTGCCGCGACTGACGTGACGCCGATGGCCGATGGCCGACCGATTCAGGAGCGTTCGGCTGTCGGCCATCGGCAATCGGTCAAATCGAGTAGTTCGGCGCCTCGCGCGTCACGACCACATCGTGCGGGTGGGACTCACGCAGGCCGGCGGACGTGATCTGGACGAACTCGGACTCCGTCTGCAGCTCGCGGATCGTGCCGACCCCGCAGTAGCCCATCCCGCTCCGGATCCCGCCCACCATTTGGAACAACACGTCCCCCACCGGGCCCCGGTACGGCACGCGCCCTTCGATCCCTTCCGGCACGAGCTTCAGCGGCGAGATCTCGCCCTCCTGGAAGTACCGGTCCGCCGATCCATCCTGCATCGCCGATAGCGAGCCCATACCGCGGATCATCTTGAACCGACGGCCTTCGAGCAGGAAACTCTCCCCCGGACTCTCCTCCGTGCCCGCCAGCATCGACCCCATCATCACGCACTCCGCGCCGCATGCCAGCGCCTTGACGGCGTCCCCGGAGTACTTGACGCCACCGTCCGCGATGACCGGAATCCCGCCTGCCCCCGAGACCGCGTCGATGATTGCGGTGATCTGTGGAACGCCAACCCCGGTCACGACCCGCGTCGTGCAGATCGACCCCGGACCGATGCCGACCTTGACGGCGTCGACACCACGCTCGACCAGCGCCTCGGCGCCCGCGCGCGTCGCGATATTCCCGCCCACGAGCTGCGCCTCGGGAAACGCGTCCCGGAGCTCGGCGACCGTCTGCAACACCCCGTCGGAGTGACCGTGGGCCGAGTCCACGACCAGCGCGTCCACGCCTGCGTCCACGAGCGCCTTGGCCCGTGCCATGGTATCCGGCCCCACGCCAAGGGCGGCGGCGACCCGCAGGCGCCCGTGCTGATCCTTGTTGGCGGCGGGGTAGTCGCGGCGCTTGAAGATGTCCTTGACGGTGATGAGTCCACGGAGAATGCCGTCGTCATCCACCACCGGGAGCTTCTCGATCCGATGCTCGCCGAGGATCCGCTCCGCCGCATCGAGCGTGGTGCCGACGGGCGCCGTCACCAGGTGCTCGCGCGTCATGGCCTCCCGGATCGGGCGATCCATCCGGCGCTCGAACTGGAGATCCCGGTTCGTGATGATGCCCACCAAGCGACCGCGATCGTCCACGATGGGAACCCCGGAGATCCGAAACCGCTGCATCAGCTGGTGCGCTTCGGCGATGGGCCGGTCGGGGCCCAGGGTGATCGGATTCAGGATCATCCCGCTCTCTGAGCGCTTCACCCGGTCGACTTCGGCCGCCTGCCGGTCGACGCTCATGTTCTTGTGGATGACGCCAATGCCTCCCGATCGGGCCATGGCAATCGCCATCTCGGATTCGGTAACCGTGTCCATGGCTGCCGAGACGAGTGGAACGTTGAGGGTGATACCGCGACAGAACCGGCTGCTGACGTCCACCACGCGGGGATGCAAAGCGGAATGCCGGGGGACGAGCAGCACATCATCGAACGTCAGGCCGAAGCCGGGGCGCATGCGACTCACGGGGAGACCTCCGGAACGCACACGACCCGTTGGGTGAAAACCACCCGACGGGTCGCGGCAGCAGCAATTGAGGGTTCCATGGCCGAAGGTACGCGGGCCGAAACCTGGAATCAAGCCGGCGCTGGAGGCTCCTCCGACTCGGCCGATTCTCCCGCGGCGGGGTCGGGCGGGCGGTCGGCTCCAGGCGGCGACCCGCCGGCGTCCGTGGGCGACGCCGGTGCCGCGCCTTCCGCGGCTGCGAGCGACCGGTTCAACTCGTCCACCGCCGACTTGCCGGCCTCCGAGAGGCGCTGCATCAGGCGCGACGCCGAGTCCATGGCGTTCATGGTCTCCCGGATCGCCACGGCCGGGACCCGCCCCACCCGCATGGCGTCCTCCACGCCCTCCGCAAGCCGCTCCAACGTGCTGGGTGCCCGGGACCCGGTGCTGTATTTCGACTCGAGAAACTCCACGAAGTCGAGCAGTTGGTAGCCCTGCTGATCGCTCAGGTTCTCGAGGTGCCGCTCGATACGCTTGCGCAGCAGCTCGTTCATCAACGCCTCCGGCTCAGGGGCTCGGACTGGACCGCGAACTCGATCAGGTCGAGCACGGGGTTGCCAAGGTAGTGCGATCGTGCCGCGCGGACGCGCCCAATGACCGCGATTCGAGCCAACGGCTCGAGTCCCACGACGGCGCGCGCCTGTTCCGCACTCAACAGGAGGTAGACGAACCCCGTCTCCGGCAGTGGGCCACGAGCGAGCATGTAGGCTTGGCCCAACGGCATGTCCCGCCGCAGCTCGTCGGCGGTCTGCACCGCGATGTACTGGAGCGTCCAGCGGAGCGTCCGACCCTCGTACGCCGGGCCCCCGCCGCGGACCTCGGCCGCCGTGACCCCCGTGAGAACGCTGTCGTCTGCCGCAGTGAGGTCCTCCTCACGAACCCACGCCTCCACCAACACGCGTGCCCACCCGTCCGCCCGCGCCACGACGCGGGCGCCAGCCCGACCGGTGAGTTGACCAATGGTGTCCCCGGCGGGCCCCGCCAACAGGCCAGACCCCGGGGCCACGCTCCGTCGATCCAGCGTGGGTGGATCGCCTCGCGCGGCGGCGGGAGGCGTTGCTGCACCGGCGCGCGGGCTGGCGGCCGGGGTTGCGGCCGCTCCGATCGCGGCGAGCGAGCGACTCCACATCCATGCCGTGCGGCGCACCTGCACCCAGCCCCCACGCCGCCCGACTTCGTTCAACAGCGCCCCGGCTTCGAACCGCGCAATCACCGTTCCGCCGGGCTCCGCGCGGAGGTTCTCACCACCTGACGGGGACACCACTAGATCGAACTCGCGGTTGCCGGAGGCCCGGATCGATCGTTCCCAGATCCATCCTTCCACCGTGATTTCGCGCCAGTCGCCGTCCACCCCTACCGCTTGCACCTCCAGCCCCGCGTTGACGCGCGCGAGAACCCGCGCGTCGCCCTGCGGTGCAAGCCGGAAGTTCTCATCGGTGGAAACGCGAAAGCGTTGCTGGGCGGTGGCGGTCGCGGCCATGGCAGTGACCGCCGCGACGAAGCACCCGACGAGTCGCACCGCTGGTAGCAGACGTGAGGAGAAGCTAGATTGTTTGCTCACCGTAAGTTAGACCATTCTAGGAGAACCCCGCGACGATGTCAAAGGCAGGGTACGCGCTGGCGCTCGCTTTCGTAGCTACTACACCGCTCGCGGCGCAAGTTGGCCACGACCCGGCGCGGTCGCCCTATCGACCCATCGTGGCGCGCATGAGCCTCTCGGCGGTCGGGAGCTACATCTGGGGATCCAGTGGCAAGCTCGGCGTCGGCCCGACCGACGGCCCGGGCGGCGGGATCCGGTTCGAGATGCGGCTCACCGGACCAACCGACGTGTTCGCGTCGGTGAGCTGGAGCAACCTGCAACGGATGGCCGCGAGACCCAATGCCCCGCTCGACTCCCAGCTGTCGGGGCCCGTGGACCAGGGTGTGATCTTCGCGGAGACCGGTCTGCTCATCATGCTGGGGGGCGACAAGACCTGGCGTGGACTGTCCCCCTACATCGGCGCGAACCTGGGGCTTGGGTTCGGGGGAAGCGTGCCACAAGACTCCTCGGAGTACGGGTTCTCGGCGAAGTTCGTGAGCGGGCCGATCCTCGGTCTGCGGTTCTTCCTCGGGGAGTCGATCTACCTCCGAGCGGAGGGGCGCCTCCAGTTCTGGAAGTTGAGCTACCCGACGTCGTTCTTCGTGACCCCACCCGACTACCCCAACGAGCCACCGCTTCTGAATCCCGTGCTCAACTCCGACTCGGAGTGGACGACGCACCCGACCCTGCTGATCGGTCTGGGATACGCGTTCCGGTTCTAGCACCGATGCTCGCCGACGGGCTCCGGCGTGCGCTCACACTGCTGCTCCGCGGGGATCCGGAGGTCTTGGGGATCGCCGCGCTCTCCATCCGCGTCGCACTCGTGGCCACGCTCCTGGCTTGCCTCATAGGGGTACCGATCGGGTTTGCGATCGGCACGACCCGGTTTCGCGGCCGGCGCACGGCGCTCACCGTGCTCAACACGATGCTCGCCTTCCCCACCGTGCTGGTGGGATTGCTGGTGTGGCTCCTGCTCGCGCGGAGTGGGCCTCTGGGCGGGCTGGGACTGCTGTATACCTGGTGGGCCATCGTCCTGGCGGAGATCGTGCTCGCCGCGCCGATCGCCGCCGCCCTGACGGCGGCGGCCGTCCAGGGCATCGACCCTCGGGTGCGGCGTACCGCCCTGACGCTTGGCGCCCCGGCGTGGCGGGTGCATTGGGTCGTCGCGCGAGAGGTGCGGTTCGCGCTTCTGTCGGCGGTCGTGGTGTCGTTTGGTCGCGTGTTGGCCGAGGTGGGCGCCGCCATGATCGTCGGCGGCAACATCCGCCATCAGACCCGGACGTTGACGACCGCCGTGGCACTCGCCACCTCCCAAGGAGACTTTTCCTTGGCCATCGCGCTTGGACTGGTGCTGCTCGCGCTCGCCCTCACGGTCAACGTCCTTCTCCACATGTTGCAGGGCCGGGGTGATGCTGGCGCTGCGTGACGTCACGCACGAGTACCTGGGACGGGTCGTCGCGGACATCCCCGCACTCGACCTCCCCGCCGGGACGACGACGGCCCTCGTGGGTCCCAACGGCTCCGGCAAGAGCACGGTGCTCCGGCTGCTTGCCGCCGTCGAGGCGCCGTCGCGCGGTGTCCTCGAGCTGCACGGCCGGGCGGTGCGCTCGAGCGCCGAGCGCCTGCACGCGCGCCGTGCCGTGACCTTGGTGGAGCAGCATCCGCTCCTGTTCGACATGACGGTTGCGGCCAACCTCACCGACGCCCTGCGGCTGCGCGGGGCGCGGCGCGTGGACGGCCGTCAGATCAGCGAGGCGCTCGAGTTGGTCGGGGCCGGGTCGCTCGCCGCGCGGCCCGCTCGTGCCCTGAGCGGCGGCGAGGCGCAGCGCGTCGCGATTGCGCGGGCGCTCCTGCTGGCACCCCAGGTCCTTCTCCTCGACGAGCCCCTCAGCGCGGCGGATCGGGCTGCGCGCGAGGCACTTGGCAACGTGCTGGCGGCGTTGCGCGATCGCGGTACCGTGGTGTGTTTGTCTTCGCACGTGCTCGAGGAAGCCTACCGCTGGTCGTCCCGCATCTTCACCCTGGTGGATGGGCGCCTGGAGGGGATGACGCCGGAGAACTTGTTCCGCGTGGACCTCCCGCCCGGCACGGGCTCCCGGGAGGTGCGGGTGGGTCCACTCCGGTTCTCGATCGTGACCGACCGGAGCGGGCCGGCGATCATCGCCGTCCCGCCCGAGGACATCCTCGTGTCGCGTACCCCGCTCGATTCGAGCGCCCTGAACCAGTTTCCCGGTCGCCTCACGGCCATCTCCGAGGACGGGCACGGTCGGATCCGGCTGGCCGTGGACGTCGGCGTCGAGCTGATCACCCGCATCACCCCGGCCTCGCTGTCCCGCCTGGAGCTGCAGGTGGGCACCGGCGTCGTCCTGTCGTTCAAGGCGGTGGCCGTGCGGGTGTTCTGACCCGCAACTACATTCCGCTCATGCCTGTCGCCCGGCTCACCCGCGTCGTCCGGTTCAGCGCCGCGCATCGGTATTATCGGCCGGACTGGGACGCCGCAACGAACACTCGCGTCTTCGGCCTATGCGCCCGCGAGCACGGGCACGGCCACAATTACCGCTGTGCCGTGACCGTGCGGGGCGAGGTGGCGAGCGACTCGGGCATGGTGATGGATCTGGCAGAGCTGGATCGCCTCCTCACCGCCGAAGTGCGCGAGTCACTCGACCACCGCCACCTCAACCACGACGTGCCGGCCTTCGCGTTTGGCGGCACCATCCCCACGGCTGAGGCGCTGGCGATTTGGGTCTGGCAGCGTCTCGCTCCCCGGCTGCCCGCTGGGGTCCAGCTCCACACGGTCCGCATCGAGGAAGATGACGATCTCTTCGCCGAATACTCCGGAGACGCCTGACCCCACCACCGCTCCCCGGCGGCGCGGGCGGGGTCCGGACTTGGCGCTCGTCGAGGAGACGGCCGTCTGGCTCGAGGTGAACGGCGAGCCGGCGGTGACGTGGATGTGTACGCCGGCAATGTTGGAGGAGTTGGCGGTGGGCTGGCTGCACGGGGAAGGCTACATTCGAACACGACGGGATTTGCGCTCCCTGCGGCCCTGTGCCTCCGATTTGGGATTCTGGGCTGAAGTGGACGAGGAACGTGTCCGCGCCGTCCGGGCCGAAGGGAGGACACCGGTGCTCGCCTCAGGGTGTGGCGCGGTCTCCGTCTTTCTCGCCGACCCGGCCACGGCACCGGCTGGCACGCGTCGCGGCGACCCACCCGACGGTGGAAGCCTGCGGGGCCAGTTCAAGGCGCTGTTCGCCTCGGGCACACGGTATCAGGAGACCGGCGGTATTCACGCAGCGGCCCTGAGTACCGGAGCGGACTTGCTGTACCACGCGGAAGACATTGGGCGACACAATGCGGTGGACAAGGTGATTGGAGCCGCGATGCTCGACGACCGGAACATGTCCGGGCTCGGCCTGCTCGTGACCGGGCGGATTTCGGCGGAGCTCGCGTTCAAGGCGGCTCGTTCCGACGTGGCGTGGATCGCGACGCCATCCGTTCCCTCCACCATGGCAGTGGCCGTTGCAGGCCGGAGCGGCATGACGCTCGTGGGACGCGCGGTGAGTGCCACGCCACAGGTGCACCGCCCATCATGACCTGTTCAATACGCACCCACGCGGGTCGCCTGCTCTGTTTCGCTCTCGGCCTTGGAGGACTGACCGCTGACCCGGCACACGGGCAAGAACGCGCGGAACCGCAGTTGATCCTCACGGTGTTCGGGGGGGCGATGGGTGGAGCAACCCTCTACAGCGGGTTGCGGCAACCGCTCGCGCTTTTGGAAGATCCCTCCGCCACCGACACACTGGACCTCGGCCGACGCCTTGCCCCCGCCATCTCCTTCGGTGCGTCAGCGACGTACTTCCCCAGCCCGCACCTGGGCCTGAGCGGCGAGATTGTCTTCATGGGGTTCGGCCTCGACGATACCTGCTCCATGGTGTACACCGATCCCTCGACCCTCCGTCGCGGATACAACGAGCAGATGTGTAACGACATCGCCGGCAAGAGCGGATCGGCCTCCACCATCGCGTTCTACGTCGGCGGCCTGTATCGCATCGCGCCGCGGGGAGGCATCAAGCCCTATCTTCGGGTCCAGGCCGGCATCACGACACGCGCCAGCAGCACGGTGGAGTTGAGTGGCCGGTTCCTCGACGAGACCGGGGTCGTGCGCGACCGTCTCGTGATCGGGGATCCAGACGCCAGTTCGCTGGATCCGAGCGTCGGCTTCGGGCTCGGGTTCATGCTTCCGATCGCCGCCGGATATCAGGTACGTCTCGAGTTCCGCGATCACCTGCTCTATGCCAATCGGGTCACGGGCCCCGCCGATGCGTTGGAGCGGGCCCCGACGGAGCGGACGCTCGTCAACAGCCTGGGACTGGTGCTCATGCTCGACATCGTGCTCGAGCAGAAGCGCGGGCGGAGATACTAGGCGTGCGCGGCGCGGTGCTTGCGGGTGGCGTGGCCAGTCGGTATGACGGCCGGCCCAAGGGGCTGGAGCGCGTCGGCGGCGAACGGATCCTCGATCGCCTGGTCGCCTCCCTCACCGCCGCGACCGGCGAACCACCCCTATTGATCGCCAACGATCCTCAAGCAGCCGAGTGGGCACCCGGGCTACGGGTCGTCACCGACTCCCGACCCGACTGCGGGAGCCTCGGCGGGATCTACACGGCACTCACGACCGGTCAGGGACCTGTCCTGCTGGTCGCGTGGGACATGCCCTTCGTGACGACGGATCTCCTCCAGGCCTTGG
>JAOUDR010000049.1 GCA_029859185.1 Gemmatimonadota bacterium | reverse complement strand
ACGTACCGGTGTATTGCTGGGCGACGACGGGCGTGGCAAGCAGCAGGGCACACGCGGCACCGACGGTGTGGAAGGTCAGCAGGCGCACAAGGGCCTCCGGTGTGAGGGCAATCCAGGTACCGTGATTGGGCACGCCCGAATCTGCGTCAAACTTCGGGCGTGTGCCTGAAAGGCGGCAAGTGGGAGTGCCTCGCTCGGAGTTGCAGTGGAATCCCGAATGAACTTCTTGGTGATTTGCATGCGCCCGATTCCGGAGATAAGTTTGCAGGTCCTGTCATCGTCGTGATGCCCGGGACGGCGTCTGTTTCGAGAGCCTATGAGCGAAATCCGTCGCGCGAGCAAGTGGGAAGTCCAGCTATCGCACTCGCTGGGATTGCTACATCTCAGCAGCCTGCGAGACCGGATTCTGGCGTTCGCGGTGCTCGCGGCGCTCGTGCCCTCGCTGGTGACGGCGGTCCTTGCGTACGACCAGAATCGGCGCTCGATGAACACGCGGATCGGCGAGGAGTTGCGGACCGCCGGCAATCAGGCTGCGCGCGAGGTGGGTCTCTGGTATCAGTCACGCCTGTTCGACATCAAGGTCTTCGCCAGCTCCTACGAGATCACGGAGAATCTCACCCGCATCGACGGCGATGCACGCGTCCGGGCCTACCTCCGCTCGGTGATGGTTCGCGTGGAGCATCTCGACGAGTTACTCGTACTCGACCGTCAGGGTGGCGTCGTAGCCTCGAATCTCGAGGTCCCGGGGGCGGTGTTCCTGCCGGAGGACTGGGCGATGGATGTGTGGGCCGGCCGTGAGGTGGCGGGTCCGCCCGTGCGTAGCAGCCAGGGGGTCACCTCGGTCACGATGGCGGTGCCCATCTATCGCCAAGGGGGCGGATCGGTCGTGGGATCGCTCGCGGCGCGCCTGCGGCTCGACGGACTACTCGAGCAGCTGGCGCCTATCGCGCCGTCGGCCGGTGCGCTGTCGGTGCTCGCCGCCGACGGCGCGCCGGTCTTGCGGGTGGTGCAGTCCGGGGCCGCGGAGCTGGGGCAGCCGATCGCACAGAGTGATCTACTGACCCTCCGCGCGGACACGGGGCAGGTGGTGAGCTTCCGCAGCCCCGCGGGCGAGCAGGCCATGGGGACCATGCGCCCGGTCCCACTGCTCTCATGGCTCGCCGTGGCCGAGATCGGTCAGGAACGTGCGTTCCAACAGGTTCGGCGTCTGCGCAACACGACCGTCGGGATCGTGGTGGCGATCCTGATCGGCGTGGGGTTCATCGGCTACCGGCTCGGGCTGCTGATCGTGCGACCGCTCGATCGCCTCGCGACCGGGGCGGCCAATGTCGCGGAGGGTGACCTCTCGGTCGATCTGCCGGTGATCGGCAGCGGCGAAGTGGCGACGCTGACTGAGGTGTTCAACGACATGGTCCGGCGCCTGCGGGAAGGGCGCGCGCAGCTCAATGACGTCAACGCCACCCTGCAGCAGAAGAATGAGGAGCTTGAGCGTCTCTCAGTGACCGACCAGCTCACGGGGCTCTACAACCGCCGGCGCCTGATGGAGGTGCTGGAGGCCGAGGTCCACCGGTCCAAACGGCACGAGCACCCGTTCGCCGTCCTCATCATGGACGTGGATCACTTCAAGAAGTTCAACGACGCCCATGGGCACCTCGCGGGAGACCGGGTGCTGGCCGGCGTGGCCGAGGTAATGCGGGAGACGACCCGCGAGATCGACACGACGGCCCGCTATGGCGGCGAGGAGTTCGTGGCGGTGCTCCCGGAGACCGACCTCGAGGCGGCGGTTGACGTTGCGGAGCGCGTGCGCGCGACGCTGGCCGCGCGGATTTTCGAGGGGCGACGTGTGACCCTGAGTATCGGGGTGGCGGAGTTCCCGCGGCACGGGGAGGGTGCCCAGTCGCTGATCGCGGCTGCGGACGCCGCGCTGTACCAGGCAAAGGGCGCCGGCCGCAACCGGGTGGTGCGCGCGGGCGCCGCCGCCTGAGGCCCTAGGGCCGCGACTCCACGAGGGAGCGGGCGATCCAGCCCACACGACCCTCCGCGTCGGTGATCCGCACCCATCCTTCTACGTAGGACAGCCCAGTCACCGGCTGTTGCGGCTCGAGCGTGTACAGCACCCGGTAGTTCGTCCCCGGGCCGTCGCGCACGTTCGACCGCGTGTTTGTCTGCAGGCGGAGTGGGGCCTGAAACTGGGTTTCTCCCGGCCGGAGATTCTCGCCCTCCGCCCGGCGGAATCGGTCCGTGCCCTGCCCCGCTTTGGCGCGTGACTGCGAGGCCAGGTAGAGGGCGCCCCCGAAGTTCCCCTGTTCGAACTCCGCGTTGCTTTCCTGGAGCAGTTGTTCCGCCTGACGCACCTCGGGTGCCGACCGCGTCCCGGCTGCCGTCCTGAGGGTGCGGATCGCGAGTTCGGCCTCGGCGATACCGGAGGCCGCCTCCGCCCGGGACGCGACCGTTTGGCTGCGGGCCATAGTACGGACGACTTCGCGCCGCGCCTCTTCGAGCTCCTCCGTGAGGACCTGGATGCGGGCGTCGCGAGTAAGCACTTCCACTTCAATCTGGGAGAGCCGCTGACGGGTGTCCGGGTCCGCCACGGTTTCCACGCGTGAGACCACGCGGTCCACGAAGACCGTGTCGCGGACAACCACCGTCTCCGGCGCCAGACCGTCTCCCGGACTCTTGGCGCAGGCCGTCGCGGCCACGAGGGCGGCTGCGATGGGTAGGGCATATCGTCGCATGATGACTCCGGGCCGGTCAGAGAGGGCAGCGAGGAATCTGTCGGATGTTACCCCTCCCTGCCTGCTCCCGCCATCCCGGACACTACGCCCGGTGCGCGGCCAACCACTCCGCGAACGCCCGGAATGCGCGCGCCCGATGGCTCACCGAGGCCTTTTCCTCGGGTGTCGCCAGGCCGAAGCTCTTGGCGAGGTCGTCCGAGTGGAACAACGGGTCGTACCCGAATCCGGCGCTGCCTTCCGGAGCCGTGAGAATCCGCCCCAGGCAGTCCCCCTCGAACAGATGCGGCACCCCGTCGTGACGCTCGAGAAAACACACGACACAGCGGTAGCGGGCCCGGCGCCGGTCGGCGGATGCGCCGGCGAGTCGCCGGAGCAACTCGGTGTTGTTCGCCGCGTCCTGCTCGGCGGTGTCGGGCGCGGGCGGGAAGGCGAACCGCCGGGAATGCACGCCGGGTGCGCCGCCGATCGCAAACACTTCCAGTCCGGAATCTTCGGCCACCGTGGGAAGCCCCGCCAGTTTGGCGAAGTACTCGGCCTTCCGCCGGGCGTTGCCCGTGAAGCTCTCCGCGTCTTCGATGGCGGCCTCCTCCGGGCGCTCCCACAACCCGCGGTCGTCCGGGAACTCGAGGGCGAACCCGACGTCACTGAGGAGCGCGCGGATTTCGCGCTGCTTGCCGGGGTTGCGGGTGGCCACGAGCAGTTTGGGCTTCATGCAACCGTCTCCCGCTGGCGGGTGAAGAGGTGACTGATCCCGCGGTCGGCGAGCGCCAGCAATGCGTCCAGGTCGCGACGACCGAAATGCCCGGCCTCTCCGGTGGCCTGGACCTCGACGTACTGGTCGGGCTCGAGCACGACGACGTTGGCGTCCACCTCGGCGTCGCGATCCTCCGCGTAGCACAGATCGAGGACCGGCTCTCCGTCAACGATGCCGACCGAGACCGCAGCCACCCACCGACCGAACGGATCCGGCACGCCGTGGGTCTCGGCGATCCACGCACACGCGTCGTGCAGTGCCACGGCGGCCCCGGTGATGGCCGCGGTTCGCGTGCCGCCGTCGGCCTGCAGCACATCACAGTCGATCTGAATGGTCCGCTCGCCGAACGCGAACGTGGCCAGCGCGCCCCGCAGGCTCCGCCCGATGAGCCGCTGGATCTCCTGGGTGCGACCTCCCGGGCCGGAGCGTTCTCGGGTCGTCCGTTCTTGTGTGGCCCGCGGCAGCATCGCGTACTCGGCCGTGAGCCATCCCAGCTCCCGCCCGCGGCGCCAGGGCGGGACGGAGTCGATGACGCTGGCGGTACACAGGACTACCGTGTCGCCAAAGCGCACGAGGCAGGAGCCTTCGGCATGCGGGTTGGCCCCCCGCTCGAGCGAGACCGGGCGCAGGGCGCCAGCCTCCCGGTGATCAGGTCGCGGCACGGATACGCTCCACGAGGGTGGTGGTTGAGTGGTTCGGCAGCCGGGGCAGGACGGTAACGACGCCGCCACGGGCTGTCACGTATTCCCGTCCTGGGAGGGCGTCCGGGTCGTACTCGCTGCCCTTGACGAGGATGTCGGGCTCGAGCGCCGCCACCAGCGCGGCCGGTGTGTCCTCCGGGAAAAGCACCACCAAGTCCACCGCGGCGAGCCCGGCCACCACACGGGCGCGGTCGGCCTCCGGAACGAACGGTCGTCCGGCGCCCTTCCCAAGCCGCGCGGCGGATCCATCGCTGTTCACGCCCACGACGAGGACGCGGCCCAGGGCACGAGCCTGCTCCAGGAATCCCACGTGCCCGGCGTGCACCAAGTCGAAGACCCCGTTGGTAAAGACCACGCGGCCCGTCTGGACCGCCCGCCAGCGTCGAGCGGCGGCCCGGTCCACGATCTTGTCTGACGTGTCGGCGGTCATCGGTGTCCCCTGGTCGGCGCGGAAGGTGCGTGGAGGCCGCGCGGCACGTCAAGGGTACGGGTGCGTTGAGTCAAGCATGCCACCCCATTACGATTCTGCGGCAGTTCGACGTCATCCACGTCCTCCAATCGGAGTGCATTCGTGCTTTTCCGGTTCGCTGGTTCCCGCCTGTCCGGCGCCGTCATACTCCTGATCACCCTCTGTGGTCGTTCGGCGGCCGCGCAGGAACACGGCACGGGGGTCGTGCAGCTCGCCCAGGACCTGCCGCTCATCTCGATTGCACCCTTCCTCCTCCTCTTGCTGGCCATCGCGCTGCTACCGCTCATCGTGGGGCACTGGTGGGAGCACAACTGGAACAAGGCCATCGTCGTTGCCTGTGTCGCCCTGCCGATGGCGGTGTACCTTGGGTTCGGTCTCGGACCCGCCGGCCGGTTCGTGCTCGAGGAAAAGATGATCGAGTACGTCTCGTTCATCGTGCTCTTGGCCGCGCTCTACACCATCAGCGGCGGCATCTACATCCAGGGCTCGTTGTCCGGGACCCCGCTCGTCAACTCCGGGATGATGGCGATCGGCGCGGTGCTTGCCAACCTGATCGGGACGACGGGGGCGTCGGTCGTCCTGATCCGTCCGCTGTTGCGCGCGAACAAGTCGCGCCGCGACAAAGTGCATGTCGTCATCTTCTTCATCTTCGTGGTGTCGAACTGCGGTGGTCTCCTGACGCCACTGGGGGATCCGCCGCTCTTCCTCGGGTTCCTGATGGGGGTGCCGTTCGAGTGGACTCTGCGGCTGTGGCCGCAGTGGCTGTTCGTGAATGTGGCCCTGATCGCGATCTTCAACATCTGGGATCAGATCGTACTCGACCGCGAGGAGCGGGCACGTCCGGGCTCGCAGCTCGAGGAAGCGATGGCGCACGAACCACTGTGGATCCACGGGAAGCGCAATCTGGTGCTGCTTGCCGGCATCATGGCGGTCGTCCTGGCATCGGGCAAAGGGATTGGCTACGGTGGCCAACCGTGGCCTTTCGGCGTCAAGGAAGCGCTGATGGCCATACTGGCCGCCGTCTCGTACGGCGGTACGCCGTCCCTGTACCACGAGCGGAATTCGTTCAACTTCGATCCGATCATCGAAGTGGCCGTGTTGTTCGTGGGGATTTTCGTGACGATGGCCCCTGCGCTCGTGATCCTGAACGCGTGGGGTCAGGGCGCCCGTGACGTGCTGGGGATGGAGTTCGGTTTGCATCGGCCGTGGCACTTCTTCTGGGCGACGGGGTCCCTGTCGAGCTTTCTGGACAACGCGCCCACCTACTTGACGTTTTCCGCAACGGCGGCGGGGCTCGAGCACGTACCGGCGGAGGGGCGGTTCCTTGGGGAGTTCCTGACTCGCGGCGAAGCGGCGGTTCGCATGCTTGCCGCGATCTCGACGGGCGCGGTCTTCATGGGATCGATGACCTATATCGGCAACGGACCGAACTTCATGGTGAAGGCCATTGCCGAGAGTAGTGGGTTGAAGATGCCGAGCTTCTTCGGGTACATGCTGTATAGCATGGCGGTACTGCTGCCGCTGTTCCTCGTGGTGACGCTGCTGTTTTTCCGCGGCTGAGGTGGGCGGCTACAGCGGGGCCCGGGCTTCGACGCGGTAGGTGTGGACCAACCGGTAGAACGGCAGGACGATCGTGTCGGGCCAGGCGGTGGTGATGAAGATCTCCCGCGGGCGGGCGCGGCGCCGGACGGTAATGCGCTGGGCCGCGGGAGGGAGGTTGAGCGCGGTGGCTTTCTCGCGCATGCGGCGGCGGATGACCTCATCGGTCTGGTTGGTCGCGAACCGGGCTTGGACGCCGGCCTCGTCCTTCATCTGGTAGTACTTGAGGAAGCCGCCACCGGCCCCAATCCCGTAGTAGATGATTCCACCCAACACGGTCATGGTCAACAGGAACTTGACCGGGACTTTCCCGGCCCGTCCGCGGAGGTGCCGGCTCACCATTGCGACTGCGCTCCGTCGACGATGTCGGTGACGAGTTTCTCCAGCGCCTTGCGTCGGCCCGATCCCTCGTCCGGCGGCTGGTATTCGCCGTCGACGATCATGCTCTCTCGTGTCCAGAGCGTCCGCCCTTCGCGCTGGTCGTAGATCTCGACCCGCAGGGTAAGCTGGACGCGCCGGGCCGTCACCTCGACGTTCCGGCCCAGTTCCCCGGTCTGGAACGAGAGCGGAATGTCCGGTTCATAGCGGGTAATCGTGCCCCGGACCACGGCGTCCGCCGTCGCCTCCGACGAGGGGCGCAGCCCGAGCCGCCCCTGCACGGCCTCGCGGAGTGCGTCGGCGACCTCCTGTGTCAACAACGGCTCGGGCGTGAGGTTGTCGAACGGGAGAATCGCCACGGTCTTGATGTGCGGTGGCAGGCCCCCCCCGGCAAACCCGTAGCAGCCCCCGCCGGCGAGGGCGACCGCGAGTGCGGCCATCCTACGGGTGCTGCCAGGTCTCGGACGGGAACGGGGCAACGGAGTCCACCTGTCGTACGGTGAGAGAGAACTTGGACCGCTGCGATGGGAACCGCATGACGGCCGAGACGGGAGTGGTCGGAGCCGAGTCGCTGAGTTCCACGTCCACGACGCCGAGAATCTTGTCCAGCTCCCGCAGCTCAGCGAGCAGGCGGGCCTTCCCTTGCAGGACCTGGATGTAGTCTACGGCGTGGTCCCCGTGCGCGTACCGCCAGGCCCTCCGGTCGGTGGTCTCGCTTCCCAGGAGGTCGGCTTCCTCCTCCGGCGCGGTGACGATGCCGAGCGCCGCCCACAACACCGGCGCGACCGGGATGAGATTGTCGAGGTCGCCTTCCGGCTCTGACCAGACAGCCTGGTTTCCCACCACGAGGACGCTGCCCGATCGCCCGAATGGGCCGCGGTAGTCGAACCGCAGCGTGTCCGGCGGTGCGTACCGGGCCACCGCGCGACCCGCTGCGGACCCCTCCCGGTTCTCGAACCGCCAGCGGAGATCGAACTGCAATGGTACCGCTGGCTGGAACGGGGCCGTCCAGTCAGCAACCGTCGCTGCCGTGATCGGGGTCAGGTTCGCGGGCGCAATGCTCCGCAGTGCCGAGGCACAGCCGACGAGGACCGCTGCGGCGACGACCGCTAGGCTGGTGGCGCGCGCCGCGCGGTACCGGTGATATGGCGGGCGGCTCAATAGTTGAACCCGAAGAAGAACTCCACGAAGCTCCGGTCCTGCGCGAGGTACGGCAGGGAGTAGCGGCTGATGTCCCCCGTATAGTAGCGCCACCCGAAGTCGAGGCGAAGCACGAGCGGGTAGATGACGGCCATCCGGAGACCGAACCCGGCGCTTCCCAGCAGGCCGCGGCTCGTCGTTTGGGCGGTCCACCCACCGCCGATGTCGTTGAAGAGGGCCCCCTGGATGCCGGGGAAGCGGGCCTCCCCGATGGGCAAGCCGATGCTCAAGAAGTTGGAGAGCGGAAACCGGAGCTCGGCATTGAACATGAGCGCCCGGGTGCCCCCAACGTTCCCGAGGCGTGGATAGCCCCGCAGTCCCCACGAGCCCCCAAGGGCGACTCGGCGTGGCCGAGCGCCCGCCGAGAAGTAACCGAAGAACCGGAACGCCAGGGAGGACTGGCTCGCGATGCGGAAATAGCGGCGCTGATCCAGGGTTGCCTGCCACGAGTCGAATCGACCGTTCGTCAGATCGTTGGTGATCCCGAGCGTCAAGTTCCGTCGTTCACCGTCGATGGGTCCCGTGGGGAGCCAGAGCGAGTTGTCGCGAATGAAACTCACGTAATTCGACGCGAGCCAGCCAATCCGGCGGGGCTCCTCGCGGTTTCCGCCGACCAGGTCGAATCGATCCGACCGCTCGAGGCGGAACTGTGCTTCGACCCGTGAAAATCGGGAGAAGGGCCAGCGAAGTCCGGCGCTGCCACCCCAGGACGTTTCATTGTAGACGGTCTCGAAGTCACCTTCGTAGAACGTGCCACGGAGCCGGAACGCGCCGACACCCCAGTTGAGCCGGCGCTTCTGGTTGAGATAGAACACCGATCCGTTGACGTTGCCGATGATGTTGCCGAAGCCGCTCTGCTGGAACGACGTGATCGAGAGGAAGATCAGGTGGTCGGACAGGAAATCCGAGAACAGGAAGAGGGCGCCGGCGGCCGCCCCGTACCCCGGTGCCACGGCGGCATCGCCCGTCGCGAAATCCAGCGAGAACCGCTTCTGGTAGGTCACGGGGTCGGCCCGGGCGTACCGCGCGTCGGCGAGTTCCGTCCAGGGCCATCCGGGCTCCTGTCGGAACGCCGCGAGCGTGAACGTGGCGGCGCTGTCGACGGGAAGCCGAGCGCGCGACCGGAAGATGCCGAAGGACAACTCGTGAAAGCCGCCGTACACGAGGGTGCTGTCTTCGTCAATCCACTGCGGGTCGAAGGCGCCGGAGAGCGTCGCCGTTTCCTGCCGGCCGTTGCCGGCGAGATCGACCGAGTAGATGTCGTAGACCCCGGACCGGTCAGACGAGAAGTACACCCGTCCGTCGCCCCCCCACCGGGGCGTCTCGTCGCGCCATGGGCCATACGTGAGGTAGTCGACCGCGCCCGTTGCAAGATCCAGGGTGAATAGATTGACCGCGCCGTCCGCGCCGAAGGGCGTGCGGTCTGACGCGAACACCACCGTCTTCCCGTCCGGACTCACCGTGGGATCGAGATCGAGATAGCGGTCCTGGGTCAGGCGCTCGATCCGTCCTTCGGGCAGGAAGACCCGATAGAGATCGGAGAGCCCGCTCAGGGTGAGCGCGCTGAACACGAGACTCTTGCCATCGGGCAGCCACGTCGGCGACAGAATGGATACGAGCTCGTCGAACTGGTACCGACCCACCACGCGGTTCCGGGCAAGGTCCCACAGAAAGAGCGCGTCCCGTTCGAGGTACTTGCTCGAGAAGGCCGCGATCCCATCCCGGGCGTCGAGCCGCGATGAGAACGGGTGGAACGACTCGAATTCGGCCGACCGCTCGCTGGTGACCTCCGGGCGGCCGCTGCCCGGTCGGTCGATCCGCATCGAGTGGATCGCCATGTATCCCGTCCGTGGGGACAGATACAGCAGCCGGGTGACGGAGTCACCGGGCAGGTGATAGGAAAGCGGCTTGATTGCCAGGCCAGCCAGCTGCCACGCGGACACGCCAAGCGGATCCCGCTCGCTCACGGCCGGGAAGTAGCGTCGCCGGAAGTGGAGTTGGTAGCGCTCGTTCAGCTCATCGAAGCGGATACCATAGACCCCTGCGAGCGCATCCTCGAACGACGCGTATTTCCAGGCATCCCGGTACATCACCTGGACGCGCCAGTCACCAAATTCCTCGGCCAGCCAACGGTGGATCGCGCCGCCGAGCGGATACACCACCCCACCGTAGATGTAGGACAGCTGTTGCAGACTGGGCAGCACCCCCGCAATCGTGAGCTCGCGGAGGATCATCTCGTCTCGGCTGTCCTCCCCGCCGGACCAGAACTCCGCGAGCCCCTCGCTCCACCACAGCGGAAATGGCGTCCGACCGCGGGGGAAGCGCTGATAGGCTTCCATTCCGACGCTGAGTTGGAAGGCGTGTACCAGTTCGTGCCGGATGGTGTGGCGGAACTCGGCGTAGTCGCCCTGGAACGGGACCGCGACGCGCTGCTTGGCGTATTCGGTCACGCCGAGGATCCCCTCGGGTGGGACGAAGGGCAGGATGTTGGTCTGCTCGAAGTCGGCGTGTGAGGCGTAGATGATCAACGGGATGCGGCGCGGGGGGGTGTGCCCGAACTTCTCCACGAGGATTGGGAAGCTCTCCTCGGCGTACGCCAGGGCGAGTCGGGCGAGTTCGTCTTCCTCCGGGTAGTAGTACAGGTCGATGTGCGGGCCTTGCAGCACCTGCCACTCAAACCCGCGATACTGGATCTTGTTTTGGCCGAAGTAGTTGATCTGCGCGGCGGCCGACGGAGCCGTCGCGAGGACCAACCATCCTGCCAAGACTGCGGTGGCGTACCGCATCCGGCTTACCTCACTGACGCCGTACGGTCTGGATTCGGTCACCGTGGGTGATCAGGTCCACTACGTCCATCCCTGAGATTACCCGCCCGATGACGGTGTAGGTTCCATCCAGGTGGGGCTGCGGGCTGTGAGTGATGAAGAACTGGCTCCCGCCCGTGTCCGGGCCGGACAGGGCCATCCCCACCGTACCCCGCTCGTACCGGTTCCGATTCACCTCGTCACGCAGGGCGAACCCGGGGCCG
>JAOUDR010000582.1 GCA_029859185.1 Gemmatimonadota bacterium | reverse complement strand
CGGCGCCTTGCGGGATCAACTGGTGCGCACCAACGAGCATGGTCCGGTCGCCCGACCGGGGATCCACGCGGACGATGTCCGTGCCGCCGTCCACCGAGTCCGATTGCGCGAGCACGGTGTAGCCACCGTCATCGAGCCAGCGGATCTGCCCCGCGCCGCGCGCGAAGAACTCCGGCGAGGCGAAGATCCGGTCGAGCGTGAGGCTGTCGCCGTCCTGCGCGGCGGCGGGAACCGCAGCCAGCATCGAGAAGGCGCTCAACAGGGCAACGACCGTGAGTCCACGCGGGGGCCGTCGGGGGGGTCTGGGGGGCGTGATCATTGGCAAGCTCTCGAGGCAAACGTCTCTGGATGAGGATGACCGGCCAGCAATCTATCGCGGTGACGCCGCTTGCGGTGCTCCGGACGGCTCGACACCTTCGCCAGACACGGAGGTGAATCCCGATGGCCTCGTCGGCGGTCCTGTCGGTGGCCCGGCTGCTGTTGCTGCTCGTCGTGCTGTACGGCGCGGGCTGCCTGCTGGTCTGGCTGCTGCGCGATCGTATGGTCTTTCCCGTTCGCGGCGACCCCACCGGCGCACCCGCGGACCACGGGCTCGCCGGGCGCGCCGTGACGATCGAGACCCCGGACGGTGAGCGTCTCGCCGCCTGGTACCTGCCGCCGCCGGCCGTGTCGACTCCCGCACCGGCCGTGCTCTGGTTCCACGGCAATGCCGAATGGGTCTCCGGATTCGCGCCGCTGATCCGTGAGCTTCGCCCCGCCGAGGCCGGTCTGCTGATCGTCGACTATCGCGGGTACGGCAGTTCCACCGGCCGGGCGACCGTGGCCGGCGTCTCGCGTGACGGGCTCGCGGCGTGGGACTGGCTCGCCGCACAGCCGGAGATCGATGCCGCGCGCCTCGTGGTCTACGGTCGTTCGATCGGCAGCGGGCCGGCGCTGCACGTTGCCGCGCACCGCGCGGTCGCCGGGGTGATCGTCGAGTCGGCGTTCACGTCACTCCGCGCGCTGGCCAAGCGCCATTACCCGATCTTCCCCAGCGCGCTGGCGGGCTCCGGATTCGACAACCTGGCGCACATCCGGCGCATCAGCGCCCCCATCCTACTCATCGCCGGCCAGCACGACCGCATCGTGCCGCTCACCATGAGCCGCGTGCTGACCGCCGCGGCCGCCGGCTCCGCGGAGCTGTGGATCATCCCGGGTGCCGATCACAACTCGACCTACTTGATGGGTGGCGACGAGTACGGGCGCCGGTTTCGGGCGTTCGTGAGCCGCGTGACGGCGTCGTCGCCGGAGCGCTGACGACCGATGTCCGACCGCACGATCGCCCGCGACCTGACGCGCGTCCTCGCGGATCCGGAGACGCCGCGCCGCACGCTCGATGTCACGACGCCGCACCGCTACGCCATCCTGTCGGACCAGCACAAGGGCGCGCGCGACAAGGCGGACGCGTTCCGCCAATGCGAGCCGGCGTACCGGGCGGCCCTGACGCACTACCGGGACCAGGGGTTCACGCTGATCCTGCTCGGGGACGTCGAGGAGTTGTGGGAGCAGGGCTTCGATGAGGTGGCGCGGCACTACGCCGACGTGCTCACGCTCGAGGGCAGCTTCGGGCCGGACCGGTATCTCCGGGTGTTCGGGAACCACGACGACGACTGGATGGACCCGAAACGGGTGGCGCAGCGTCTTGCGCCATTCCTGCCGACGGACGCCGTACACGAAGCCATCCGGTTCGATGTCGGCACCGCCGCCGGTACCATCGGCACGCTTTTGCTGGTCCACGGCCACCAGGGGACGTTCTTCTCCCACCGGTTCCGCGCCGTGTCGCGGTTCTTCCTGCGTCTCTGGCGACCGCTCCAGCGAGTGTTCGGATTCCAGGTGAAGAATCCGTCCACCGACCCATGTCTGCGCGGCGATCACGACCGGGCGATGTACACCTGGGCCGCCGATCAGTCGAAGCTCGTGCTGATTGCCGGGCACACGCACCGGCCGGTCTGGAGTTCCCGCACCCACTTGCAGAAGCTCGCGGCCGAGCTGGCGGCGCTGCGCGCCGCGCCCGGCGATCACGGCGCCCGGATTGCAGCCCTCGAGTCGGAGATCGCCGACCGGCGTCGTGCCCACCCACCGTGCAACGACACCGAGAAGACCACGCCCGCCTACTTCAACACCGGCTGCTGCATCTTCGACGACGGGGACATCACCGGGATGGAAATCGAGGATGGCATGTTGCGGCTCGTGAAGTGGCCGGCGGGCGGGGTCGATGACCGGGTGGTGTTCGAGGAAGATCGGCTCGCGGCGTTGTTCGCGCGGCTTCCCTGAGATGCCCTGCCCCGACGTTCCTTCCGTATCCGCGGCGGCGGCCGCCTTTCATCTGCGCGCGCTGGTGGTGGACCTGCACGCCCATCCGTCCCTCAAGACCGTCCTGTTCGGCCTGCGGCTCGAGCGCTGCCATCGGCCGGGCGGCGCGTTCAATCCGCTGTCGCTGCGCTGCGACCTGCCCAAGCTCGTGGCGGGTGGGGTGAACGTGCTGTGCTCCGCCGTCTACGTCCCCGAGCGCGGCCTGCTGGACGATTGCGCGCCGCTCCGCTACGCCATGCTGCTCGTCCCCGGCATCCGGCGCCTGATCGAGGGCAACCCGTTCGACGGCGCCGTGCAGGTGCTGCGCGACTTC
>JAOUDR010000581.1 GCA_029859185.1 Gemmatimonadota bacterium | reverse complement strand
ATACACCCAATCTAGTGCTTTCCCGGTCCGCCGTCTAACGGATGGCACTTAAGCTGCGAGCGACTCCTCGCCAGGCGCAAGGAGTTGAGCCTTGGGCACCGTGTGTCAACGCGCGGCACGCAAATGAAGGACTTCCTCCGGTTGTCCCGCACCGCCTTCGGGGCGTTCTTCGCCGCGCGCCCGCCCGCGGAGGTCCTTCTGGAAGCCTGCGGCTCGGCCCATCACTGGGGGCGCGAACTGCAACGGCTGGGCCACACGGTCGCGCTGCTCCATCCGCGGGCCGTGGCCCGGTACCGCGCTAGCAACAAGACCGATCGGGCCGACGCCAAAGCGCTGCTCGAAGCCGCGCGCAACGCGGACCGCAAGCGGGTGCCGGTGAAATCGCTTGAGCAGCAGGCTGTCGGTGCGCTCCACCGCCTGCTCCAGGGGTACCTCCACACCCGCACCGCCCGGATCAACGCCGTGCGCGGCCACCTGCGCGAATTCGGCTGCGTCATTCCGGTGGGCGCCCAGCACGTGTTGCCGCGGGCGTACGCCGCGCTGGACCAGGACGCCGTCCCGGCGCTCCTGCGACCCGCGCTGCACACCGCGCTGGAGGACATCGCGGCGCTCGAGGCCAAAGCAGAGGCGATCCGCGCCGAGCTGACGCGCTTGGCCGCGCAGATGCCCGACGCCCAGCTGTTGCTCACGGTGCCCGGCATCGGCGTCCTCACCGCGACCGCCCTGGTCGCGTTCGTGGGCGATCCGGGGCGCTTCCGCTCTGGGCGCCACTTCGCCGCCTATCTCGGCCTCACCCCGCGGGAGCACTCCACGGGGCAGGTGCGACGACTGGGGCCGATCAGCAAGCAAGGCAACACATACGTCCGCATGCTCCTGATTCACGGCGCCCGCTCGGCGCTCCGGGCCGGCACCGTCACCCAGTACCCCGACGACCTGCGCACGTGGGCGCGCGCCGTGGCCGGGCGCAAAGGCCACAACGTCGCGGCCGTCGCGCTGGCCAACAAGCTGGCCCGGGTGTGCTGGCGCGTGTGGCGAGAGCAACGACCGTTCGAACGCCGCGAGGCGCGGTGAAGGAGGGCCTCACCACCGAGCTGCACCGCTGATCACAACGATGGCGACCGGTCTGACCGGCGCGGGGACGAGCCGATAACTAGCGTGGCCGTCCGGGCCGTCCTAAGCGATTGGCACCCCGCGCGCGACTTTCCATCGTGGCCAGGGGCTCAAGGGCCCCACGCACGGGCCGGAGATACGACTGCAGTCGACCCCGTCGCTATCGACGATCCCTTGCGCGTTGCTCGGGAGGGGTCCAGATACGCTTGTTAGCCAGCGCCGCATCACTCGGGAATCCTGGGGAGGGGAAGCGAGGAGCGGAAGACGAGCAACACCTCCACCAGTTCGGCGCGGCGCCGATAGACAATGCGGTACGGCGGTCGGACCAATTCGCGGACTTCTGGCCGGGACTGCTCTGGTACGATCCGTCCGGACTCGGGAAACTGGGCCAGTTGCGCGACTGCCTGATAAAGCCTACCGACCACCGCGAGGGCGTAGGCGGGCGAGTCTTGGCCGATGAAGACCTTGATCGCTGCGAGATTCTCGACTGCCTGTTCCGTCCAGCGGATCTCCGTCACAGACCGAGGCGCCGACGCACTTCCTCATGGGGAACGGTCTCGCCGGAATCGGCCTGGGCGATGCCCTGCTCAATCTTCGCTAGGAACAGCAGTCGCTCCATTGCCTCTTCGACCGTGGCATCGGCGGGCAGGTTGTCGGCGGCCTGCTTCAGGAGCTCTCTGGCGGACTGCGGCATTACGTCCTCACAAGGCCGGGGCTGGAACTCGTTCAACTCTTTGGAACTTACGCTCGGCCTAGGAGGCCCGCCACTCCGAGCCTTATACCAGTTCTCCATGCGCAGAGCTACGAAGACCCTGGAAGGTCTGGTGGGCGCGGTCGCCGCTCGAGCCAAGGGCATCTGGCAAGCCTAGCCGGGTCTGGTTGGCCGAACGGCTCATCGCCGCCATCGCTCGAATCTACATGCCTGCTGGATTGTGGCGTTCCGGCATTCACTGACGATGTCGCGTCGTCGAGCTATCCGGTCTTCAAAGGCCCGGCGACCTTGTAAGTAGTGAAGATGATGCCGGACGGAAACACTCTCGTGCTGACAAGCCAGCGCGGGGACGAGCCGATAACTCGCGTGGCCGTCCGGGCCGTCCTAAGCGATTGGCACTCCGCGCGCGACTTTCCATCGTGGCCAGGGGCTCAGGTGCCCCGCGCACGGGCTGGAGATACGACTGCAGTCGACCCCGCCGCTATCGACACGGTGCTGCTGGCGACCGTTGATGAACGCGAGTACATCATCCGTGGGTGACCGAAAGTGTTACCCATGTTGCTGGACACTTGTGTTACCTATGTCCCCGGCTGCTCATGTGATCGTAGTCTGCATGAGACCCGATCCAGAACCAGAGGATGCCGTCGGGGGCATCCACTCCCAGCGCGCGGTACCTGACTCCGATGCGGACGGAGTAAAAGCGCTTGACACGCTTGAAGTGGAGGGAGGGATGGCGTGGATCGGCCTTGAGTAGCTCGAACTGCTTGTCGGCGAGCGCCCGGACTGCAGGTGGAAGCGCGTCATAGCACCGCCAGAAGCTCGGCGATGCATGGTGGATCACAAC
>JAOUDR010000580.1 GCA_029859185.1 Gemmatimonadota bacterium | reverse complement strand
CGCGCGGAAGTCGTGCTCACGCTCGGGCCGGGGGTGGGGACGTACCGCGTGCAGGCATCGCCCACCGACGCGCCGTCGGCGGCCGTCGTGCTGACCGCGACCGCCACGCCGGCGCCGCAGCTCGCGTCCGTGACGCCGAGCAGCTTTGAGGCGGGGGACACGCTGATCCTCGACGGAAGTGGACTGGCTGCGGGCGCGGAGGTCACGGTTGCCGGCGCGCCGGCGCGGGTACTCGGCGGATCGGCGACGTCCGTGACGTTGATCGCGCCCCGCTGTCTCGTGGCGGGCGCCGTCGAGATTCGCGCCCGCGTCTCGGGTGCCACCAGCAACGCGCTGTCGGCGAGCTATACCTCATCCTTGACCCCGGTGGCATTGGCCGTGGGGGAGTATGCGTCGATCAATCCGGTGCAGCTTGCCGGATGCGCGACGTTCCCGGCCGCGGGTGCGGATACGGTCGAGTATCTCGTTGCGCCGCAGTCGGCGGCGGGCGTGCCGGGCGTGAGTGCGGAGTTCAGTCTCGCCGGCGACTCGGTGGTGATCGTGGCCCAACCCGTGACGCGGCGCGACCAGACCCCGCTTCCCTTCGCCATGCGGTTCCACGACGCGTTGCGGCGTCAGGAGGCCGAGGCGGCACGGCGGCCCCGTCCCCTGCTGTCGGCGGCGCAGCTGGCACCGGCCGAGGCGCCGAGCGTCAAGGTCGGCGACACCCGCACGTTCCAGGTGTGCAACAACATCCCCTGCTCGAGCACGTCGGACTTCGCGGCGGTGACCGGTCGGGCGGAGTACGTCGGCGATCACGCCGCGCTGTTCGTGGATCAGGCATCGCC
This sequence comes from Gemmatimonadota bacterium, assembly GCA_029859185.1. GTDB lineage: Bacteria > Gemmatimonadota > Gemmatimonadetes > Gemmatimonadales > GWC2-71-9 > JAOTWJ01. The sequence goes on along the minus strand of JAOUDR010000580.1, from coordinate 1,844 downwards.
CAGCGGCAGCTTCACTGCCGCCGACCTCGCGGCGCTCGGCGCGCGGTTCGACGACGATCTCTACGGCGTCGCGACCACCGCGTTCGGCGCCGAATCGGATGTGGACCAGAACGGCGTCACGATCATCCTGTTCTCCCCGCAGGTGAACCAGCTGACGCCGGAAAGCCAGTGCGCGACGTCGATCATCACCGGCTATTTCTTCGGGATCGACATCGACCCCGGCTTCCAGGCCGACCGCCGGTCGAACCGCGGCGAGGTGTTCTATGCCATCGCGCCGGATCCGTCGGGGTCGGTGACGTGCACGCTCAGCACCGACGTCGTCCGCCGACTCGTGCCGGTGACGTTCATTCACGAGTTCCAGCACATGATCAGCTACTTCCAGCATGTGATGGTTCGGAACAGCGACTCGGAAGTCCTGTGGCTCAACGAGGGGATGTCCCACATCTCCGAGGAGCTGGCGGCGCTCCATTTCGAGGCGCAGGGCCTGGACACGCTGTTCTCCCGGTTCGCGATCGGGGATCTGTACAACGCCTACCTCTATCTGCTGAATCCGGGCGCGGTGTTCACGCTTCCGCTGACCGGGACGGGATCGCTGGAAGAACGGGGCGCGGCATGGTTGTTCCTACGCTGGGTGCTCGATCAGTATGGAGCACCGGTCACGCGCCGGCTCGTGGAGACGGCCCAAACGGGCTCGGCGAATGTCGTGACCGCGGTGGGCGTCCCGTTCGACGAGCTGGTGAGCCAGTGGTTCCTGGCCAACTGGGTCTCGGATCTGCCGGGCTTCACGGCGCCGGGGCGGCTCACGTTCACGACCTGGCGGCTGCGGACGACGTACGGCGGGCTGAACCAGAGTCTACCGTCCCGGTTCACCCGTCCGTTCCCGATCGAGCCCGCGGTTGCGTCGCCCAAGACCGTCCGGCTCGACGGCACGCTGCACGCCGGCTCCGGCGAGTACCTGCGGCTCCAGCAGGTCCCCGGCGAGAAGGGCTTTACGTTGCGCATGACCGGGCCCGGCGGCGCCACGCTGCCGGCCAGCGTCGTGCCCCGGCTGAACGTGATCCGGGTGCGCTGACGGAACGCCGGTGAGGGTTGGCGCCCGCGCACTCGGCCTGCTACTGCCGGCGCTGCTGGTTCCGGCTACTGCCGGGGCGCAGGCGACGGTCGGCCCGCAGGTCCTGCAGAACCCGGCCACCGTACGCGCGGCGGGGTTGGGGGGTGCCGGCGCCGCCCTGATGGGCGACGCCGGGGCGGTGTTCGCCAACCCGGCCGGCCTCGCGCTGATCCACCACCTGTCCATGGAGGCCGGCTATCACGGTGCCCCGTTCGACGCCTATCAGGCGAGCGGCGCGCTCGGGATACGCCTCGGGCAGTTGGACGTCGGGTTCGGCGTGCAGCACTTCGACTTCGGGAGCGAGCCGGAGATCGTTCCCGATCCGGCGACGGGCGGCATCACCGGCATTCCCACTGGTGGGCAGGTGTCGGCGCGCGAGTTCCTCGCGAGCGGCAGCCTCATCTACCGGATCGGCCTGCTGGCGTTCGGCGGGACGATCAAGACCGTGGACCAGCGCGTCGTGGACGTGCGCGAGCGCGGCGTGTCGGGCGACCTCGGGGTCGCGATCGCGCTGTTCGACCTCGCGGCGTTCGGGTTCGCCATCCAGAACGTGAGCGGCAACTGGGATGGGGGCAGCGCCATGACGCTGCCCCGGCTCACCCGGTTCGGGTTTACCCTCAACTTCGTCGATCCCCAGGAGACGTACCGGCTCCTGTCGACGATCGAACTGCAGTGGCCGCAGGCGGTCAGTACGCGGTTCATCGCCGGGCTCGAAGGCGGCATGGTGGTGCGT
>JAOUDR010000579.1 GCA_029859185.1 Gemmatimonadota bacterium | reverse complement strand
CTCGCGAACGTGTCGTACGCCTTGGAGACGCGGTCGAACTGGAGCACGGGTGTCGGGTGCATGGGGCCGTAAGATAGCGTACCGAGCGGTGTGTCTCGCCGCCGGCCGCCTCCGCTCGCTAGGTTTGGAGCGTGCCACTCACTCCACGAACGCACGCCCCCGTGGCGTCCGCCGAACGCGCGGTGGTGACCGCCCTCCGACGTGCCGGTTCCGCCCGCCGTGCCGCGGGCATGCGGGCCTACTTCAAACGGGACGACACCGTCACGTTTTACGGCGTCGCGCTTCCGGAGATCCGCCGGATTGCGCGCGACACGTGGACCGAGCGGCGGGACGCCTGGGACGTGGCCACCGCCACGGCATTCTGCGACCGGCTGGTCCGGCGGCCGCAGCTCGAGGCGAAGGCGGTGGGTGTGCTGGTGCTGGCACGGTGGCGACGCGACTTCCCGAATGGCCTGCTAGGTACCGTTCGCCGCTGGCTGCACGCGGGGCACGGCGCGTCCTGGGCCGCCGTGGACCTGATCGCGCCGTCGCTGCTGACGCCGCTGATCGAACGGGACCCGGCGCTCCTGGCGACGTTGACCGGGTGGACCCGCGCACGCAGCCTCTGGGTTCGTCGCGCCGCGGCCGTGGCCCTGGTCCCACTCGCGCGCAAGGGGCGCGCATTGCCCGAAGCGTACCGCGTTGCGACGGCGCTCTTCGATGATCATCACGATCTGATCCACAAGGCGGTGGGGTGGCTGCTCCGCGAGGCGGGGAAGACGGATGCCACACGGCTCGAGCGGTTCCTGCGGCGTCACGGACCGGCGATCCCGCGCACGACGCTGCGGTACGCGATCGAGCGCTTTCCGGCGACGCGACGCCGGCAGCTGTTGCTGGAAACCCGACCCCCACGGCGCGGGTCGCGGTCACTTCACCGGACGCGGAGCCGCGCCCCTCGCACAGCGCGCGGGACGGGGGCAGGCGGCCGATCGACTTCCTGATCTGGAGATCACCATGCGTATGCTCGTGTTCATGCTGTGCCTGGCCGCCCCGTGGCGACTGGGTGCCCAGCAGGTCCTGACCCCGGAGCGACTCATCCAGTTGACCCGCATCGGCGCGCCAGTCGTGTCCCCCGATGGGGCCACCCTGGTGTTCGGCGTGCGGACCACCGACCTTGCGGCGAATCGTGGGAATACCGATCTCGTGCGGCTGCCGACTGCGGGAGGCGAGCCGATGCGCCTCACCGATTGGGACGGCGGCGAGATCGCCCAGCAGTGGCGGCCGGACGGCCGCCGGATCGGATTCCTGTCGGCAAAGAGCGGCTCGATGCAGCTGTGGGAAATTGCCCCCGATGGCAGTGATCCCCGGCAGGTCACCGACCTCGAGGGCGGGATCGACAACTTCCGGTACGCGCCGGGCGGGGCGCACATCTCGTTCACCCGCCGCGTGAAGCTCGATCAGTCCACGCTCGATCGGTATCCCGACCTCCCGAAGGCGGACGCGCGCATCGTCGATGAGCTGATGTACCGCCATTGGGATACCTGGCGAGACTACGACTACAATCACCTGTTCGTCACGGAATATCGCGACGGCACGATTGGTGAGCCGATGGATGTGATGCCGGGCGAGCGGTTTGACACGCCGCTGGCGCCGTTCGGCGGCGTGGAGCAGATCGGCTGGAGTGCCGACGGCACGGTGATCGCCTACACCGCGAAGAAGCTCACCGGGGCGGCGGCGGCACGCAGCACCAACTCCGACATCTACCTCTACGACGTCGCGACCCGCCGGACCACCAACGTCACGCAGGGCATGATGGGCTACGATGTCGAGCCCACGTTCTCGCCGGACGGGCGGTACCTCGCGTGGCTGAGCATGGCGCGGGATGGCTACGAGGCCGACCGGAACCGGATCTTCGTGCGGGACCTCGCGGCGGGGCGGAGCTGGGAAGTCACCGTCGGATTCGACCGCGATGCCGGCAACCTGACGTGGTCCGCCGACTCCAAGACCCTCTACTTCGTTGCCGTGACGGAAGCAACCGCACAGTTGTTCGCGGCGGATCCCGGCAGGAATACCGTCCGCAAGATCACTGAAGGGATGCACAACTACACGGACGTCGCCGTGGCCCGGGCTGGTAACCGCCCCGTACTCGTTGCGGGCCGTCAGTCCATCTCGGCGCCGACGGAGTTGTTCCGGGTGAATCCCGCCAACGGGGAGGCCACACCGCTCACCCGCTACAACGACGCGGTGCTCGCGGGACTCTCGCTCGGCAGGGTCGAACGGCGCATGGTGAAAGCGACTGACGGCGCCGACGTGCTGACCTGGGTGATCTACCCGCCGGGCTTCGATCCGTCACAGAAGTATCCGGCCATCCTGTACGCGCAGGGGGGGCCCCAGTCAGCGGTCAGCCAGTTCTTCTCCTATCGCTGGAACTTCCAGGCACTTGCCGCCAACGGGTACATCGTCGTGGCACCCAATCGCCGCGGGGTGCCGGGGTTCGGGCAGGCGTACAAAGAGGAGATCTCCGGCGACTGGGGCGGTCAGGCGATGCGTGATCTGCTGGCTGCGATCGACGAGGTCGCCACGGAACCGTATGTGGACCGGGATCGGCTCGGCGCCGTCGGCGCCAGCTTCGGCGGCTACAGCGTGTTCTGGCTGGCGGGAAACCACGAGGGACGGTTCAAGACGTTCATCGCCCAC
>JAOUDR010000578.1 GCA_029859185.1 Gemmatimonadota bacterium | reverse complement strand
CCGCCAGCAGCTCATGCCGGGCAACGACCTCGACGGAGGGTTCGCGGAACGGATCGCCGTCCCCGGTCGAGGCCTCTGCCCGGTCGACGACCGAGGCGGGTACGCCCTGGCGGACCTTTCCGTGGTAGCCGACGCGGTGACAACCCCTTACCAGGCAGTCGTGCGGAGCGGGCTCGCGCCCGGTAACCTGGCGATCGTGGTGGGCGTGGGAGGGGTGGGGGGCTACTGCGCCCAGATTGCCGCCGCGACCGGTGCCCACGTCGTGGCCATCGACGTCGACGACGCGAAGCTCGCCGCGGTGGCGCCGCACGGACCGTCCCTCACCATCAACTCCGCCACGACGGACTTCAAGACGCTGCGCAAACAGGTCCGCTCGCACGCCTCGGCCCTGGGTTGTCCGGAGCACAGCTGGAAGGTCTTCGAGTGCTCGGGACATCCCGCCGGCCAGGAAACGGCCTACGGACTGCTCACCTACGCCGCCACGCTCATGGTGGTGGGCTTCACGCTGGCCAAGACGGAGCTGCGGCTGAGCAACGCGATGGCGTTCGACGCCACGATCCAGGGCACGTGGGGCTGCAAGCCGGAGCTGTACCCGGCGGCGCTGGAGCTGGTGACGACGGGGAAGGTCACCCTCGAGCCCTTCATCGAGACTTTCCCGTTACGGGCGGGTCCCGACGTGCTCGCGCGCGTCGCCGCCCATCAGATCACGAAGCGCGCCATCCTCAGGCCGGATGGCTCGGCATGACCGCGTCACGCCCCGGCGACGGGAGCGGAGGAAACGAGCGATGCTGAAGAGCCACACGCTGGTCCCCGACGTTGCATTCCGTGAGATCCTATACGAACTGCGCCCGGTGAAAGACCCGGCCGGCAAGCCGGTGCCCGGGCTGCACAACGCCTGGATCATCCTCGACAACCCGCAGCAGCTGAACAGCTACACGACGGGGGCAGTCAAGGAGGTCATCCTCGCCTTCCGCCAGGCGAGCATGGACCGCAGCGTCGTCTGCGTCGTGTTCACGGCCGTTGGAGACCAGGCCTTCTGTACGGGTGGGAATACCAAGGAGTACGCGGAGTACTACGCGGGGAACCCACAGGAATACAAGCAGTACATGCGTCTCTTCAACGACATGATGGACGTGATCATGCGCTGCGACAAGCCGGTCGTGAACCGGGTGAACGGAATGCGCATTGCCGGCGGCCAGGAGATCGGCATGGCGTGCGACTTCACGATTGCCGCGGATACGGCCCGGTTCGGCCAGGCCGGCCCCAAGCACGGTTCCGCGCCGGACGGCGGCTCCACCGACTTCCTGCCGCTCTACGTGGGCTTCTCGCACGCGATGGAGAGCGGCGTGCTCTGCGAGATGTGGAGTGCGCACAAAGCGCTCCACCTTGGTCTGATCAACCAGATCGTTCCGGTCCTCAAAGCCGACGGCCGCTGGATCCCCAACCCGATGGTCATCATCGATCGGTACGCCGACGAGTTCGGGAACATCGTCTTCGGCGACTTCAAGACCGGCAAGGCGCGGGACGCGGCGAAGGCGGTGGTGGCGAAAGCCACGACGGACCTGTCGCAGCTCGACGACGCCGTGGAGGCCCTCTGCACCAAGATCCTGATGCTCATGCCGGATTGCGTGTCCAAGACCGTGAACAGCCTGCGGAAGCACAAGCAGTGGCACTGGGACAACACGAGCGTGACGAACCGCGAGTGGCTCGGCCTCAACATGATGACCGAGGCCAAGGCCGGGTTCCGGGCGTTCAACGAGGGGCCGAAGGGCCGTCGCGAGGTGGACTTCATCAAGCTGCGCCAGATGCTCGCCGAGGGGCACCCGTGGGACGACGAACTGATTCGGGCGATCTCGCCCCAGTACGCCGCGGAGTGACGCCGTGGATCTCGGGCTGAGCAACAAGGTCGCCCTCGTCACGGGTGGTCGCCGCGGGATCGGGGCGGCGGTCGTGCGGACGCTCGCCGCGGAAGGGTGTGACGTCGCCATCGTGGATCGAGAAGCGGATGCGGAGGCGATGGCGGTGGTCGGTACGGTGGAGGCACTCGGGCGGCGGGCGCTCATGCTGCCCGCCGATGTCCGCGACGTGGCGGCCGCGGAGCGGATCGTGGCCGACGTCGTGCAACGGCTCGGGCGGCTCGACATTCTCGTCTGCTGCGCGGGCATCACGGCGGACGGCATGGTCTGGAAGCTCACCGAGGCCAAGTGGGACGACGTGCTCGACGTGAACCTGAAGGGCTACTTTGCGTACACGCGCGCGGCGGCGGCCGTGTTCAAGGCGCAGCGCTCCGGCCGGATCGTGAACGTGGCCTCGATCAATGGCATGCGCGGGAAGCCCGGTCAGGCCAACTATGCGGCGTCCAAGGGCGGCGTCATCGCCATGACCAAGGCGGTGGCGCGCGAGATGGGTCGCTACGACGTCACCGTGAATGCCATTGCGCCCGGCATGATCGCCACCACGATGACGCGCGCCCTGCCACCGGAAGTGCTGGAACAAGCAACCCGTGAGTCCGCGCTCGGCCGGCTCGGGACCCCCGAGGACTGCGCGAACCTGATCGCGTTCCTGTGCTCGACGGCGGCGCGGCATATCACGGGGGCGGTGGTGACGGTGGACGGAGGGCAGTATATGGCGTGACGGGGGCGGCAGAGGGGGCAGCAGGAGCAGGAGGGGCAGAGGGG
>JAOUDR010000577.1 GCA_029859185.1 Gemmatimonadota bacterium | reverse complement strand
CTGCGCTGGACGACGCCGGTCCGGGACACGCCGCGCGCTGCTGGCTCATCACCGAGCCGCACGGAGCGTCCGCGTGACCGGGCACCCGCTGCTGTCCATCGAGAACCTGGTGAAGACCTATCAGCAGGGGCAGGGCGCGTTCCACCGCCGCGTCGCGCTGCGCGCGGTGGACGGTGTCACGCTCGCCGTGCAACGCGGCGAGACCCTGGCGCTCGTCGGCGAGAGCGGGGCCGGCAAGAGCACGGTCGCCCGGTGCGTCGTGCGCCTCGAGGACCCGGAGCACGGGCGGATTCGGTACGACGGGCAGGAGATCGGACCGCTGCGCGGGCCCGCCCTCCGCGCGTTCCGACGCCGGGTGCAGATCGTGTTCCAGGACCCCCACGGCTCCCTGAACCCGCGCATGCGTGTCGGGACGGCCGTGCGTGAGCCGCTCGAGGTCCACCATCTCGCCCGCGGCGCCGCCGCGGACCAGCGGGTGGCGGAGCTGTTTCGCGAGGTCGGCCTCGATCCCGACCATCGGCGGAGCTACCCCCACGAACTCTCCGGTGGCCAGCGCCAGCGGGTGGGGATTGCTCGGGCGCTCGCCGTCGGACCCGAACTGCTCGTGCTCGACGAGCCGGTGTCCGCCCTCGACGTCTCCGTCCAGGCGCAGGTGTTGGCGTTGCTCCGCGATCTGCAGACCCGGCGCGGACTCACCTACCTCTTCGTGGCCCACGACCTGGCCGTGGTCCGCCAAATGGCGGATCGCGTGGCGGTCATGTATCTGGGACGCATCGTCGAGGAGGCACCCGCCGCTCAGGTGTTTGCCGACCCCCGACACCCCTACACACGCGCGCTGCTCGCCGCGGTCCCGACCCCCGACCCCACCGCTCCGCGGCCGCGGCCCGCACTGCAGGACGAGGCACCACCCACCACCGATCCGATGTCGGGGTGTCCCCTGTACGCGCGCTGCCCCGACCCGCGGCGCGAGGCACGGTGTGATGGAGTCCGACCGGAGCTGCGCGAGGTGGCGCCCGGGCACCTCGCCGCGTGCCACTTTGCCGATGGCCCGCCACCCAGTCCCTAGCAATCTCTCGGCAGCAATCCCTCGGCGGGATGAACGGGATGTGCGCCGTTCGAGGCCGGTCGCGCCAACGGCGCGCCGAGCCGGGGCTTCAGCCCCGGAACCCCTACCCCCACGCCATTGAACGGGCGGGGCGGGCTAGAACAGCTCGCTCTGACCTACGTCGGATTCGGCGGTTCCATCGGCCCGCAGCACACGCCGGATCCGCCGCAGCCACAGGTCCACGTCGAATTTCGCCTCGTTCACCAACATCCGGCGCAGCACGTCCGACATGTCGTCGAACGCGTCGGACACGTCGCTCAGGATCTCGTGCGCTTCGTGCAGTCGCATCATGTCGTCGGAGGCAACTGCCATGTCGGCCAGGATGGTCTGCTCGGATCGCGACGCCACGATCGGCTGTTCGAGCGTCGCGGTGTACACCTCGGTCCGGCGGCCAGGGCCGCGGTCCTGCTCGATCGGCATGAGACCGACGATCGCATCCGACCGCCAGTACTTGCCGTAGCCGAGATACACCATGCGATCGGGCTTGATGTCCATGTGTCTACCTGCCCATCCGATTCTTGAGTTCGCGGAGTCGGGCCTCGGCCTCCGCTTCGCGGCCCGCGCGATCGAGCGCGGCGCCAAGAGCACTGTCGTCGACCTCCGGCGGTGGCTGCACCCGACTCCCCTCCGACGGCACGCCGGCCCGGAGCTCCAGTTCCCGCAGGCGCTGGACCACCTCGTCCACGTCGCGCTCGGTGATCCCCAACTCCGACTGTTGCGCTCCCAGTTTCTGCTCGAGCATCGCAACCCGCTCGACATGCCGGGCCACGAACCGCTCGGCCACTTCCACCGTCTCGGTGTCGCCCACGTCCGCCGCGAGCGTGCCGCGACGCCGGGCATCATCGAGTTGCTTCCGCTCCGCCACAAGCTCCCGCTCCGTGCGCGTCACCGCATCGCGGATCTGGAGCACGGCCGCCCGCCCCTCCACCGCCGCGCGGTGCAACTGGCCGCGCAGGTCGCGCCAGTCGGGGGGCGGCGTCGCCGCGTCGAGGGCGGCGTTCACCGCAGCCCGGAGCCGCTCGAACACGCCGTCAGCTCTTCTTGGACGTCTTCGCGAAGAACGTGCCGAACACCTGTGTGACCTGTTTCGAGCCGCACTTGGGACACGCGGGTTTCCGGCTCCCGTGTGCCGACACTGACTCGGTGCGGGTGAACCTCTTGCCGCATTTCGCACAGCGGTAGGAATAGCTTGGCATGGTCTCGCCTCCGCGGTTCAGCCCTCTCCCCCCCAGCAAAGGCTACCGACCGTGAAAAACCGGGTCAAGCGGGCCCTATGGCCGGACGGGGGCAGGTTGCCCAGATTACGAGCATGAATCGCTCCGCCCTGTTGTTGCTCCCACTCGCGCTCGCATGCGGGGGGGACCGCAACCCCGAGAACAGCGCCGTGTGCGGCCTCGCTGCGATGGCCGCCGGCTCGATGATCCTGGACCAGTTCCAGGGGGCCTCGACCGTCATTCCGACGGCCCCACCCGACCTCGCCGGTACCGTCCCCGCCCGGGTCGTCGGACGCGGGACGACCCGGGCGCTCGTGGCGCGCACCGAGACCGGGGTGTCGCTGGGCTTCGAAGGTGAGGGGT
>JAOUDR010000048.1 GCA_029859185.1 Gemmatimonadota bacterium | reverse complement strand
CGAGTTTGTCGACCGGTTGCTCGGTGGAGACCTGGCGCGCGTCCCCGGGATCATGACCACGGTGTCCGCCGTCGCGGGGGCCGTCATCCCGGTAGCCGCCTTGTTCCTCCTCCGGGACGCCCTGAGCCCCAGAGTTCGGTGGCTGCTGGCAGGCCTGGTCATGATCAACCCCGCGATCTGGAAGGCGAGCCAGTACGGCAACACGGCCATGCTGCAGACAGCCCTGGCCACCGTCAGCCTGGTGGTGCTTTCCAACCGGCCGGGCCGGTGGGGACAACTGGCAGCGCTGGCCCTGTTCGGTGCCGCCACCCTCGTCAGGGCAGACGGAGTGCTGCTTGCCCCGGTGCTGTGCTGGATGCTCTGGCGCAACACCCCGGATCGTCTGGCGAACGCCGTCCGCACGGCCGCCGTGTTCGCGGTCATCATGGCCGCCGTCTATGCCCTGTTGTTCCTTTTCGATCCGCGCATGGACGACATCGGCGCGGAAGTCGCCGAACACGTGTTGAACGACCGATACCCGACGATGTTCTGGGAATACCTGCTGTGGTCGGTCTCCCCGTTCGTCCTGGGATTTGCCGTCCTCGGCATGGCGGAGTTGCTGGTCGACCGTCGCGCATTGGCGATCACCGTGGCTGTGTGGTGTCTGCCGGTGTTCGCCTTCTACTACGGGTCAACCACCACGACCCGGTACTTCCTGCTCGTGGCGGTACCACTGAGCCTGTGCGCCGCGGTCGGCATCGAGCAGCTCGCGCACCGGCTGACGGCGGCCGGCACGCGGTTTGCCTGGCCGGCGCTCCTGGCTCTTGCGTCGGTTCACCTCTTCGTCGGACTGGGCCACTTCACGCCGGCTCGGATCACGAATCCGCTGCGCGCGCCCAACTTCCGGACGCACGACGGGTACATGCCAACCGGCGCGCTGCTCTACGATGCGTACTATCTCTGGGGTGGTGGACTGTTCGGGCAGTCGTTCCGCAATGCGGGATTCGGCAAGACCTACACCTTCCACCATGACGAATTGCTCGCGTCCCTCCGTGCGGACGCCCGCGCGGGACGCACCGCTGTCGTGTTGCTTGATGGTGGATTCGGACACGCGTTTCACTTCTTCGCGCTCCGGGATGGCGCGACGTACGTTTCTCGGAAGCCGGGAATGTACTTCCATACAGAGACCTGGCTCTTGATCGGAGAGATGCGCGTGATGACGATCAGATACCGCAGTTCGTACTTCGAAGACCTACAACGCTTCGACGTGCGCGCCGGCGATCTCGTCTACATCAGCGATGACCTCGATCCTGAGTTCCCCGGCCCCGAGGTCTTGGGCAAGCTGCCGGGAGGGTTGACCCTCGTGGCCGACGATCGTTCACGGGAGAGTACTTTCTGGCGGTACACGGTTGCGCCCCGCACCGATGACATCGCCAACTAAGCCATCCACCGTGTCCCTGAGCGTCGTGATGCCCGCCTACAACGAGCAGGACGCGATCGAGGCGGCGGTGGACGACGTCCGGCGGCACGTGCTCAACCAGATCCCCGACAGCGAGCTGATCGTCGTGAACGACGGCTCACGCGACCGCACGGGCGAGATCCTGGACCAACTGGCCGCGGCCGATGCCCGGATCCGGCCGATCCACCGGCCAAACGGTGGTCACGGCCCGGCACTCCTGACAGGACTGAAGGCCTGCCAGCGTGCATACATGATGCTGGTCGACAGCGACCTGCAGATACCCCTCGACGGCTTCCCCCAGTTCTGGGCGACGATCCAGGAAGGCTACGACGGAGTCTTCGGCATTCGCCGCACCCGCTACGATCCGAAGTTCCGCCTGTTCTTGACGCGCGTCATCCGGATCGCTCTTCGCCTGCTCTTCCGTGTTGCCCCGTATGATGCGAACGTGCCGTGCAAGCTGTTCCGCCGAGACCTCTGGACGGCGGCGAGCCCGAACATCCCTCCGGACACACTCGCTCCATCTCTGTTCTTGGCCATATTCGCGGAGTCCCGTGGGTATCGGATCGCGTACCGTGACGTCATGCATCGGGAACGTGCTACTGGTGAGGTGTCCATTCGTCGCTGGAAGCTCATCCGGTTCTGCGCCAAGGGCTTCCTCCAGCTCCTGACGTTCCGTCGAAGACTCCGTCATGCCGGCTGATGCGCCGCGCATCGTGATCGTAGGGGCCGGTCCGACCGGTCTCGGTGCCGCCTGGCGCCTGCAGGAACTCGGACACACGGACTGGGACCTGTACGAACGCGCAGAGACCGCCGGCGGTCTCGCGTCATCGGTCGTCGACGACCAGGGCTTCACTTGGGATCTCGGCGGCCACGTCCTGTTCTCGCACTACGAGTACTTCGACAGGCTCATGGACACCGCGGTGGCCAACTGGGTCGAACACGAGCGGGAAGCCTGGGTGTGGATCCGGAATCGTTGGATACCTTATCCGTTCCAGAACAACATCTGGCGGCTGCCGGACGATGACTTGATCGCCTGCCTCGAGGGGCTGCTTGACCTGCACCGTGCCCCTCCGACCTCGGCGCCCCGGGCGTTCGATGAATGGCTGCTCCAATCCTTCGGACGCGGCCTGTGCGACACGTTCATGTTCCCCTACAACCGGAAGGTATGGGCCTACGATCCGGGGAAGCTGGACGTGGGATGGATGGGAGAGCGCGTGGCCACCGTGGACCTGACTCGCGTGCTCCGGAACCTCGTCCGTCGGACCGACGACGTGGCGTGGGGTCCCAACGCCACGTTTCGGTTTCCGCTCCACGGTGGTACCGGTGCCATCTGGCGCAGCGTTGCCGACCGGCTGCCTGCCGAACGCATGCACTACGGATGTCAGGTAACGGGCATCGATACGCGCCGGAAGATCCTGACGTTCGGCGACGGGAGCACGACACCGTACGACACCCTGCTTTCGACGATGCCGCTCGACCACCTTCTCCTGTCGCTACGGGATCAACCAACGCTCACGGCGCGCGCGTCCCAGTTTGTGCACTCCTCGAGCCACATCGTTGGGGTCGGACTTGCGGGGGAAACCCCGGAGGAGTTCAGCACCAAGTGCTGGATGTACTTCCCCGAAGATCAAGCACCGTTCTACCGTTGCACGGTCTTCAGCAACTACTCGCCGCATAACGTGCCGGCCCCTGGTCGGCAATGGTCACTAATGGCCGAAGTGAGCGAATCTCCCGACAAGCCGGTCGATGGAGCCCGCGTGCTGGACGAGACCGTCGCCGGCATGCGGGCGTGCAACCTGATTCGCAACGACCCACGCATCGTCAGCCGGTGGCACCGGCGGCTGTCGTACGGCTATCCGACGCCGTGGCTCGGGCGTGATGGCGTCCTCATGGAGATCGACGCCCAACTGACCGCCCTCGACATTCTGAGCCGTGGACGGTTCGGCGGATGGAAATACGAAGTATCCAATCAGGATCACTCCGTCATGCAGGGCGTGGAGGCCGTCGATCACGTTCTCCGGGGCAGCCCACAACCCACTTACGACGATGGGATGTGAGGAGTGGCCTGCCGCTCCGTGATCACCAGCGCAGCGCATACTGCAGCTTGACCAGCAACTCCGTCGTATCGAGCGTCCACTCACGCTGCGGAACGAGCCGGTTGGTCGTGTTCACGTTGTAGACGACGAACAGGTCGCCGTACGGCGAGAACGTCCACCGCAGCCGGGTGTTGCCGCCGAGCAGGCGGGATTCCGTGTCGTACTGGATCAGGCTCGCGACCGTGAGATCGGGCGACACGTTCACGCGGAGTCGGCCGCCGACGAGCTGCTGGGTGAAGTTCCCGGCCGGCAACCGGCCCATGTTGCGCTCGGCGGTGATCTCGAAGGTGACCAACGGGACCGGCTTGAGCTGGATCTCCGCTTCGAGCTGATCGAGCGTGCCGTCGTAGAACGTCCCGAACCACCAGGTCAGCTGGCCGCTGAGGACGCGCTTGGCGGCAGACTCCCCCTCGAGTCGGAACCGCGAGAAGTGGTAGTCGCCGGCAGGGATCACGACGCCATCCGCGATCTCGAACGGCGCGACGAGCCGCTCGCCCTGCGGATTGAAATTGACCTCGAAGCGATCGCCGCTCTCGAGTCGCCAGTTGATGGGTGCCATGAAGATCCGATAGCTCTCCCAGCGCCCCTCGAGGTCGAGCGCCACCGACGGCCGGAACTCGTACGTCATCGTGCGCAGCCACGACCACCCCGGCCGCAGGGTGATGTCCGCGTCGGCACTCGCGAGCTGGACACCGCGCCGGGGCACGAAGCCCAGGGATGGGTCGAAGCCGTCGCCAATCCGCTTGTAGCTGATGCCGGCGTCCCAGACGTCGTTGGGGTAGGCGATGCGACCCCCGACGGCCGTGCGGTCGCCGGTCAGGCCCTCCCGATCGGTTACCAGTCCCCACACCCCGATCTGGAAGTTCTTGTTGCCGCCCAGGCGCGACGTCTGGTAGGTGAAATCGCCCCCAACCAGATAGCTCCCGGATCGTCCCTCGGGATCACCCACGGTGGCGATGAGCCCGCCGGATGACTCCGCGAACACGTTCTGGCGGACGCGCATAGCCCCCATCGTCGTGGGCGCAATGCCCGCGGCATCTTCCCGTCCCGTTCGCGTGATCAGGGCGCCGACGTTCGTGCCGCCGACGCGCCCGTTCACCTTCCCGCCCATCCAGACGGGAATCTGCGTTCCCTCGTAGAGCCCGATACGCCGGCTGTGGAACGGTAGGACATCACGCGAGCGGAAGGTGCCGAGCCCGAGGCCGAAGTCGAAGATGTCCACGCCTTCGAGGAAGAACGTGCGCTTCTCCTCGAAGAACAGCGGAAACCGCGTCAGGTTGGTGCGCCGCGTGTCCACCTCGGTCTCGGCAAAGTCGGTGTTCACGCTCGCGATGGCCGTGAAGCTGCCCAGCCGCTGGAACGCGTCGAGGCTGGGGTGGAACGTGCCGCGCGTGCTGTCCACCAGGCCGCCCTCGTACCCGACACCCGCGGTCGTGGCGGGCCGCACCGTGAGACCGAGGCCGGTGGAGAACGGGGGGAGCCCCGTCAGCAGCCCGGCCCGGCTCGTTTGTGTCACCTTGATGTCGCGGCTCGGGCTCGCCCAGCGACTCACTTCCTGCAGGCGCTCCACGCGCCGTTCCACGTTGAAGCCCCACTGCGCGAGACCGGGCGTGAAGTCGATGGTCTGAACCGGAATGCGGATTTCGACCGACCAGCCGAACGCCCCTCGGTGGGTCGCCGCCTCCCAGATCCCGTCCCACCGCTCGTCTTCGTCCTCGCCCCGGTCGGAGACGAGCGCATCGAACCGGGCGCCGCGCGGATTCACCGCGAAGACGTATCCCGAACGACCGTCGAGAAACGGGTCGATCACCACCGTGATGTGGTCTTCGTCGTTGAGACTCGCGTCCCGCGCGATCGCGAAGCTCGTGATGCGATCCGGCTGGGGATCGGCTGCGAGGATGCCGATGACGATCTGCGTGGCGTCGGCCAGGACCCACACGGTCGTCGTACAGGTCGGCACACCGCCCTCGACCGGCTCGGTCATCGTGAGCGATCCAATCCGCCGGGCACGTGTCCACGCGATCTCGTCCAGACGCCCATCCAACCGCAGCCCGTCGACGCCGGCACCCACCGTCAGCGCGGGGCGCGCGCCGGAAGCTGGCGGTGCGGCAGCACCGTCCTGGGCGAACATGTCTCCGCCCGTGCAGAGCAGGAAGAGCAGGGCGATCGAGAGCTGAGATCGGATCATGGGTCCCGGCGAATATATCGCCTGCGGCCACGACTTCGCGCCTCCTCTTGCGGCGACTTGCGGACGGGCGGCAGGCGACGGAAGTTCCGCCCAGGTCTCTCCGGGAGTGCACGATGCCGCGGTTCCCGTTCGCCCTTGGATGCGGGGTCCTGTTTTGCGCCACCACGACCTCGCTGGCCGCGCAGCGTCCGAGCGATGCGCTGGCCCCAACCCCACCGATGGGGTGGAACAGCTGGAACAAGTTCGCCTGCAACGTGAGCGAGCAACTCATCCGCGAGACCGCCGACGCGATGGTCGCGAGCGGGATGCAGGATGCCGGCTACCGGTACATCGTGATCGACGACTGCTGGCAGGTCGCGCGGGACAGCGCGGGGACGATCGTCGCGGATGCCGAGCGGTTCCCCTCCGGGATGAAGGCCCTTGCCGACTACGTCCACGCCAAGGGCCTCGAGTTCGGGCTCTACTCGGATGCCGGCCTCAAGACCTGCGAAGGACGGCCCGGCAGTCGCGGGTACGAGTACCAGGACGCGCGGACCTACGCGGACTGGGGCGTGGACTACCTCAAGTACGACTGGTGCCACCACGGGACGCAGAACGCCGAGGCGTCCTATCGCCTCATGCGCGATGCCCTCGACGCCAGCGGCCGGCTGATCACGCTTTCCATCTGCGAGTGGGGCTCCAACAAGCCGTGGCTGTGGGCGCGCGACATCGGCCACCTGTGGCGGACGACCGGCGACATCAAGGACTGCTGGGTGTGCGAGCGCGGCCTGAGCTGGACCAGCATTCTCGACCGTCAGGTGGGCCTTGAGAGCTATGCCGGCCCCGGCGGCTGGAACGACCCCGACATGCTCGAAGTCGGCAACGGCGGGATGACCCTCGTGGAGTATCGCGCCCACTTCTCGCTCTGGGCCATCCTCGCGGCACCGCTCATGGCCGGCAACGACCTCCGGTCCATGACGCCGGAGATCCGCGACATCCTCACCAACCGGGAGGTGGTCGCGGTCGACCAGGACCCGCTCGGTCGGCAGGGACGGAAGGTGCGTGACGACGGCGACGTCGAAGTCTGGGCCAAGGAGCTGGCCGACGGGAGCCGGGCCGTGGCCCTGCTCAACCGGGGCGAGTCGGCGATAGCGATCGCGGTGGCCTGGCCCGAGATCGGCTACACGGAGGGCCTCCGGGCCAGCGTGCGCGACCTCTGGACCCACCGTGACATCGGGCAGGTGCGCGGGTCGTACACCGCCGAAGTCCCGGCGCACGGTGTTGTGCTTGTCCGGATCACGCCGTGAGCTGAGGGTTCATCCGGGGTTCAGCATCGCTTCACTCGGCGGCGGCTAGGCTTGGGGCAACCATTGGCGGTTTGGCCAAATGCCCAAGGCTCTCCGAGGGACCACCCTCGCCCGATACGAAACCCGGGCCCGGATCATGAAGGCCCTCGCCCACCCGACCCGACTCTTCATCGTGGACGAGCTCGCCGACGGGCCGCGGTGCGTCTGCGAGCTCACCACGATGATCGGGGCAGACGTCTCCACGGTCTCGAAGCACCTCCTCGTCCTGAAGAGCGCGGGGGTCGTTGCGAGTGAGAAGCGTGGGGCGCAGGTGTTCTATACCCTCCGGACTCCGTGCGTGCGTTCCTGGCCGTCCTGCGTGGAAGGCGTGCTCGCGGCCGACGCGCGGCGGGCGCGGCTCGTGGCGGGGTGATCGTGGCGATTCCACCCTTCTGGCGGCGGGAGTGGCCCTGGGCAATCGCCCTGGTCGGCGGATTCCTCACCGTGTTCTACGTGCCGGTCGAGTCGCTGGTGCGCGCCGTCCACCTCCCCGGCCCCGTCGCGGAAGCCCTCCGGCTCACCCAGTGGTATGCACACGAACACGTCCTCCTCTGCCTCGTGCCCGCCCTCTTCATCGCTGGCGCTATCAGTGTCTTCGTCCAGCACGATGCCGTGCTCCGCTACCTGGGCCCCCGGGCGCCCAAGCCGGTGGCGTACGGGGTCGCATCGGTCTCCGGCGGTATCCTCGCGGTCTGCTCGTGCACGGTGCTGCCCCTGTTCGCCGGCATCTACGCCCGGGGGGCGGGGCTCGGGCCTGCCACCACGTTCCTCTACGCTGGCCCCGCGATCAACGTGCTCGCCGTGGTGCTCACCGCCCGTGTGCTGGGTCTCGAGCTGGGCGCCGCGCGCGCCGTGGGGGCCGTCGTGTTCAGCATCATCGTGGGCCTCGCGATGCACGCGCTGTTCCGGCGCGACGAACGTGCCCGGATCGACGCCATGCCGGCCGCCGCTCCAACCGCGCCTCCGCGACCCCTGTGGCAGACCGGGGTCTTCTTCGGGGCGCTCCTCGCCATCCTCGTGTTCGCGAATTGGGGTGCGCCCGGGGCGCCGGGTGGGCTCGTGGCCACGATCTACGCGGTGAAGTGGATGCTGACCGCGGCGGCCACGCTCTCGCTTGCCGCGGTGCTCGTCGGGTGGTTCGGACTGCCACTCAAGCGACTGGTGTTGCCGGGTCTCGCGGTAGCGGGAGCCGGGATCGGGTTCCCCGGCGCGCCCGCGGTGCCGTTCGCGGCCGGCGCGGTGGGCCTGTCAGCGGTGACGAGTACGCGCGAGGGAGAGCTGGAGGAGTGGTTCGGCGCCACGTGGTCCTTCGCCAAGCAGATCCTGCCGCTCCTGCTCGTCGGGGTGCTCGTCGCGGGGCTGCTGCTCGGGCGGCCGGGACACGAAGGGCTCATACCCAGCTCGTGGATCGCAACGGCCGTCGGGGGAAACGGCGTTGGCGCGACCGTCGTTGCCGCCTCCGCCGGGGCACTGATGTACTTCGCCACGCTCACGGAGGTGCCGATCGTCGAGGGGTTGCTGGGTGCCGGCATGGGCGACGGCCCCGCCCTGGCACTGCTGCTCGCGGGCCCGGCCCTGTCGTTGCCGAGCATCCTCGTCGTGCGATCGGTGCTCGGGTGGCGGAAGACGGCCGCCTTCGTGGTCCTCGTGGTCGTCATGGCCACGGTCACTGGATTGCTGTACGGCGCGGTGGCGTGACGCCCGCGTCCAACACGAGGTGAGGTGCCAAATGAACATTCGTGTATTCGGCCCCGGATGTGCCAACTGCCGGCGGCTCGAGGCGACCGCACGCGAGGCGCTCGACGCACTCGGCTACGCCTACGAGCTCACCAAGGTGGAGGCACTACCCGACATCACGGCGGCGGGCGTGCTCCGCACGCCGGCACTGGAGATCGACGGCCGGCTGGTGCTGCAGGGGCGCGTGCCGGGCATCACGGAGCTCCGTCACATCTTCGAGAAGGCCGCGGCGGCCGGCCCGGCACCAACGGCGTGACGGCCCCGTGCGCGTGCACCGCCCTCGTCGTTGGCGCCACGGGGCTCGTCGGCGCGGAGCTCGTGCGCCAGCTCGCCGCGCACCCTGGCTGGATCCACGTGAGCGCCCTGGTGCGGCGCGTCCCGGACCGGATACCGGACACGGTGACGCCGATCCTGACCGACTTCGAGCGACTCGACCGAATTAGTGTGCGCTTGGCCGCCGACCATGTGTTCTGTGCGCTGGGGACCACCATCCGGGCCGCAGGGTCACAGGCGGCGTTCCGCCACGTGGACCACGACTACGTCGTCGGCATCGCCCGCCTCGCACGAGAGGTGGGAGCCCGGCACTTCCTCCTGGTGAGCTCGCTGGGCGCGACTCCGCGGTCACGAGTCTTCTACAGCCGCGTGAAGGGGGAGGTCGAGCAAGCCATTCAGGCGCTCGGCTACCCGAGTGTAACGATCGTCCGGCCATCCCTGCTCCTCGGTGACCGCGCCGAGTTTCGGCTGGGCGAAGTACTGATGAAGCCGTTGGGGCCGCTCATGCCCAGGCGTCTCAGACCGGTCCACGCACATGCCGTGGCCGCGACGCTGATCCGCGCCGCGGGTGCGGACGCGCCCGGCGTGCGGATCGTCGAATCAGCGGAGATCACGGACTAGCTCCAGCGCCTGTCGGACAGTAGCCTCAAGGCGGCCCCCGTCTGTCTGCAAGGAGTCACCGTGTACGTCCCAACGCCTGTCGGCCCCCCCGAGTCACCGCGCGTGCGGGAGCTGAGCCAGAAGATCCAGCAGATCATCAGCGACTTCCAGCGGCAGTATCCCATGACACCCGCCGAGATTCGCCAGGCCTTGCTGCACGCGGCTGGGGCAACGGGCGGCCACCACCGCCCACTCCTGGCGTTGGTGGCAGGCGGGCTGGCGGCACTGTTGGGCATCGGCGTGTTCGCCTCCCGGAGCATCGAGGGCGGCGGCGGGGAACAGGCGTTTCCCGTCCTGCTGGCGGTGGGGATCCTGATCGCCGGGGTCGGTCTCGTGGTCATGATCAAGCGCAACCGCTAGCCACGGGGCCCACGCGCCGGCTCAGGGCACCGGCGATCCGCAAGACTTGCAGAAGCGTGCATCGGCGTCGTGGTCGGCCAGGCCGCACGCCGGGCACGCCCGCTCGGCCCGGGCTCGCCGCACCGCGTGTCCCAGCTCGACGGTCACGATCCCAGTCGGGACCGCGATGATGGCGTAACCCATGATCATCACGACGGCCGCCAGGGCCTGGCCGAGGTTCGTGGTGGGCGCGATATCGCCATACCCTACGGTCGTCAACGTAACGATCGCCCAGTAGACGCTGCGCGGGATGCTCGTGAAGCCATGCTCGCGCCCCTCGACGAGGTACATGAGCGACCCCAGGATCACGACCAGGGTGAGCACGGTGAAGATGAAGACGGTGATCTTCTGCCGGCTCTGGCGCATCGCGCGCATCAGCAGCGTCGCTTCCGACACGTAGTGGGCGAGCTTGAGCACCCGGAACACGCGCAGGAGTCGCAGGGCCCGTACGGACAGCATGGCCTGACCGCCGGGGATCACCAGACTCAGGTACGTCGGCAGAATGGCGATCAGGTCCACGACACCGAAGAAGCTGCGGGCGTAGCGGAGCGCCCGTGGAGCGCACCACAGCCGCGTCACGTACTCCAGGGAGAACAGGAGGGTGAAGCCCCACTCCACACCGCGGAGCAACGGGCCGTACGCCAGGCGGAAGTCCTGCACGCTTTCGAGCATGACCGCAATGACGCTGGCGATGATGGCGAGGATCAGCGCGACGTCGAACGCCTTGCCGGCCGGGGTTTCGTGCCCGAAGACGATTTCGCGGGTGGTGGCGCGCAGTGACCGGTCTGGCAACGGTCTCCTCGAATGGCGGGAAAGCCTC
>JAOUDR010000576.1 GCA_029859185.1 Gemmatimonadota bacterium | reverse complement strand
CCGCCGTCCCGCCGTCCCGCCGTCCCGCCGTCCCGCCGTCCCGCCGTCCCGCCGTCCCGCCGTCCCGCCGTCCCGCCGTTCCGCCGCACCGGCGCGTCCTCTTTCGCCCCGCCGCCAGCGGTGCCATCTTCATTGACGGATACGCATGCCAAGTCTGCTCCGCCGCGTGGCCCGTCCTGACCGGTTCCGGGTGTCACTGACCGACGCCGGCGGCGGCTTGGCGCTCCCCCTCGCATCTCGCCAGACCTGGATCATCGGGCTTGGGATCGGCGTGGCTTCCCTGGTCGTCGCCAGCATCGCCTGGCAGCAGCTCTCCTCCATGCGGCATCCTCGCGGCGACGCGTTCTTCGACCTGGTCATCCGGCTGCTGCGGTGGTCCTGGGTGGTCGGCCTTTGGGTGGCCGCGCTCGGGCTGTTTCTGCTGATGATCGCGCTGCTGTTCTACCGGGAGTTCGCGCGCGTGGCAGACAACCGGCTGATCCACGTCGCTCGGTTCGGGCCCATCCGCGCAGTGATGGAGTACGACCTGGCCAATGTCCGGAACCTCCGCGCCGAGGGCACCGGAGGGGAGGGCGCCCGAATCCGGTTCGATTATGGCCACCGCGACCGAGGCCTTGGCGCTGAACTGCCGCTCGCGGAGGCGGAGGCGCGGGTCAAGATGATTCAGGCGGCGATCGATGGCATGGCCACCCGGCGAGCCAGCCAGGCGGCAGCGGCGGCGCCACGACCGACCCCCAGGCCGTAGCGGTCGGCCGGGCTACTCGTACCGCAACGCCTCCACCGGATCCAACCGCGACGCCCGGTTCGCTGGCAGCAGGCCGAAGACAAGCCCGATGCCGACCGAGACGGTCGTGGCCAGCACGGCGCTCCAGAGCGGGACGGGTGATTCGAGCTGGAGTAACGCCTTCACCGCCTGGCCGAGTCCCAGGCCGCACACGACGCCCATGACCCCGCCGATCATGGTGAGTGTCGCCGCTTCGACGAGGAACTGCCAGAGGATCTCCCGGCGGGTGGCCCCGAGCGCCATGCGGACGCCGATCTCGCGCGTCCGATCCGTGACCGACACGAGCATGATGGCCATCACGCCAATGCCTCCCACCATGAGTGCCACGCTCGACAGCACGATCATCACCAGGAAGAAGACGCCCGTGAGTCGATCGAACAGGCTCAGCACCTGATCCGACGTCACCATGTCGAAGGAGTTCGGTTCGCCGGGCCGGAGCCCGCGCATGCGTCGCAGCTGGACCGTGATGAGGTCCATGGCCCGGTCCACGGTGACGCCCGCCACCGGCTTCACCAGGATGATGAGACTGTTCACGTCGTCGTAGCGAAACGACCGACGAGCCGCCTCGTACGGCACGATGGCCGAGATGTCCTGTCCCGGGGGCTGGAAGATGTTCTCCGGTTTGCGATACAGTCCCACGACGCGGAACGGATTGCTGCCGACTCGCATCGTCTTGCCCAGTGGATTGACCCGGCCGAACACGCGCTCGGCCGCCTCGATCTCGAGAATCACGACCCCGCGGCCCGCGCGGACTTCGGTGGGCGTGAAGGTGCGCCCGTCGATGATCCCGCCGCCGAGGATTTCCATGAACCGGTCGTCGGCGCCGTAGATCACCGTCGCTTGGGTCCGGCTTGCTCCGTATCCCAGTCGCTCGAGCACCCCGACCCAGATGGCGGAGTAGCCGATCTCGGGGAGTGCGGCCAGCGCTTCGGCTTCGGCCGCCTCGAGCTTGGGGCGGATCCGTACTTCCCGCGGCAACGCGTCCGGATTGACGGGCGTGGAGGAGAAGAAACGGAGTACCCGGATCGTGGTGGGGCCCACGACTTCGATCGTGTTGATGATCTGCCCGCGGATGCCGTTCACGATCGAGGCCATGGCCATGACCGTGGAGACGCCGATCACCACGCCCAGGATCGTGAGCGCCGACCGCAGCTTGTTCGCGCGGATGGAATCGAGCGCGATGCCGATGCCTTCGGTGATGGCGGTCAGGCGCACCTAGCCGCCCCCCGCCCCGCGCCACCGGCGGGCCGGCGGACCGGCGGACCGACGTTCGAACCGGCAACGAAGCGAGGTGCCGCCGTTCCGCCGTTCCGCCGTTCCGCCGTCACTCATAGCGCAACGCCACGATCGGATCCAGCTTCGCCGCCCGCGTGGCCGGATACACGCCGAACACGATGCCCACCGAGGCGCCGAGTCCCAGCGCCAGCATGGCGGACCAGCCGGTGACGACCGCCGGGAGCGGGGAGACTGTTTGCACCAGCACGGCCAACGCAAAGCCCGCGGCGAGTCCAAGGGCCCCGCCGATGGTCGTCAGCGTGACCGACTCGGCGAGGAATTGCCGGCGGATGTCCCGATTCCGGGCGCCCAGGGACTTCCGAATGCCGATCTCCCGGGTGCGCTCGCGCACCGACATCAGCATGATGTTCATGATGACGATGCCGCCCACGACAATCCCGATGGCGACAACGGCGGGCACCACCGTGAAGATCACGCGCGTGAGGTTCTCCCAGAACGAGATCAACCCCTCGGCGGTATCGATGGTGAAGTCGTTCTCCTGACCGGGTCGCAGCCGGTGCGCGATGCGCATCGCCTCCTCCGCGCGGGTCATGGCTCCCGCCACCTGGTCGGCGCGGGCCATCTTCACCGAGATCACCGTCGTCTGGCGCCGGCCGTACATGG
>JAOUDR010000047.1 GCA_029859185.1 Gemmatimonadota bacterium | reverse complement strand
GTTCGACGAACCGGCGGATCGCCACGTCCAGGTGGCGGACATGGTGATCGAGAAGGCGCGCCGGTTGGTCGAGCACGGGCGTGACGTCATCATCCTGCTCGATTCCATCACCCGCCTCGCGCGCGCGCACAATGTCGTGATCCCGCACTCCGGGAAGATCCTGTCCGGGGGTGTGGACGCCAACGCCCTCCAGAAACCGAAGCGGTTCTTCGGCGCGGCGCGGAACATCGAGGGCGGCGGATCGCTCACGATCATCGCCACGGCCCTGATCGAGACCGGCAGCCGCATGGACGAGGTGATCTTCGAGGAATTCAAGGGCACCGGCAACATGGAGCTGGTGCTCGACCGGCGCATCGCCGATCGGCGCGTGTACCCCGCGATCGACGTTCAGCGAACCTCCACACGCAAGGAGGAGTTGCTGCTCGACAAGGAAGAGCTCAACAAGGTCTATCTCCTGCGCAACTTCCTGGCGGACATGCCCACGGTCGAGGCCATCGAGTTCCTGCTCGAGCGCATGAAGCGCACGAAGAACAACAAGGAGTTCTTCGCGTCGATGCAGCAGGGATGATGACGACGGGCCGCCCGCCCGCCTTCCCTCCCGAAGGCCGTCTCCTCGCCGTGGATTGGGGCGAGAAGCGCATCGGGCTCGCGGTCACGGACCCCACCCGCACGATCGCCCAACCGCTGGCGACCCTGACCCGCCGCGCCGGCCGTCGATTCCCCATGCAATCGCTGCGCGCCTACCTCGAGGAGTACCGCCCGGTTGGGATCGTGGTGGGCCTGCCGCTGACGCCCGAGGGGGCGGAAGGTCCCGCGGCCCAAGCCGCCCGGGCCGTCGCGGAGTTGATTGCGGAGAAGACGGGCCTGCCGGTGATTCTCATGGACGAGCGCATGACCACGGCCCGCGCGGCGGAAGCCGATGCCGTCGGCGGCCGCGTGGACCGCGATCAACGGGCAGCGTCCATCCTGCTGCAGGGGTACCTCGAGCGGGAACGGCCGTGAGCGCCCGCCCACTCTTCCTCGCCGGCGCGCTCGCGCTTGGGGCATGCTCGGCCCCGCCGCCGTCGGGAGAGCCGGTGCGCATCACCATCCCCCGCGGGGCGACGCTCGGCGCCGTCGCCGACACGCTCCACGCCTATCAGATCGTCGAGTCCCCGCGGTGGTTCCGACTGTACGCCACGGTGCGCCGGCGGGACCGGGCCATTCAGGCCGGCGTGTACGATTTCTACCGGCACCGCCCCGTGTCGGAGGTGCTCGCCGCACTCGTCTCCGGGCGCGCCGCGTACCAGCGCCTGGTGATTCCGGAAGGGCTCATGCTGACGGAGATCGCGGCCGAAGTCGAGCGCCAGCTAGGCGTCCCCGCCGAGAGTCTCCTCGCGGCGACGCGGGACACCGCCATCGTCGACCAGGTTGCGCCCGGGGCCGCCAGCCTCGAGGGATACCTCTACCCCAGCACCTACTTCATCCCGGTCCCGCCCGACGCCCGCGCCATCGTCGCGCAGATGGTGCGGGAATTCGAGACTCGGTGGGAGGCGGGCTGGACGGCGCGGCTCGACACGCTCGGGCTCACACGCCACCAGGTCGTCACGCTCGCGTCGATCATCGAGGGCGAGGTGCGGCGCGATCGGGACCGCGCCTACGTCTCCTCCGTCTATCACAACCGGCTGCGGGCAGGGTGGCGGCTGCAGGCGGATCCGACCGTGATCTACGCGCTGGGCCGGCGGCGGCGCTTGTACGAGCGAGACTATCTCAGGTCGTCGCCGTACAACACCTATCTGAATGACGGACTCCCGCCCGGCCCGATCGGCCAGCCCTCGGCGGCGAGCATCGCGGCCACGCTGTATCCCGCGAGTACCGACTTCTTCTTTCTGGTCGCCCAAGCCGACGGTCACCACATCTTCTCGCGCACCCTGGCCGAGCACCGCGCGGCAGTTGACCGGGTGCAGGGCGCCCGGACTCCCTAGGGCCGCAGTGCCGCGTCGACGGCGTCCCGCAGCCGGCGTGTTCGTCGTTCGACCTCGGGCCCCGGGAACACCGCGCCGATCACCGCGACGCCCCGGGCACCCGCGGCACACACGGCCGCCACCCGCTCGCCCGTGATGCCCCCGATCGCCACGCACGGCACACCGGCGGGCGTCAGTCGCGCCAGCCGAGCGAAACCGTCCACGCCGATGGGGTCGCCCGCGTCGGCCTTGCTCCCGGTGGCGAACACGGATCCCAGGCTCCAGTAGTCCGCCCCCAGCGGACGCGCGCGTTCGGCCTCCACCACCGTGCCGACCGAGACGCCGATCCGTACCGGATGTGGGGCGCAGGCACGCACGCGCCCTGCGGGAAGATCGTCCGCGCCAAGGTGGAGGCCGGCCGCCCCCGCCAGCCACGCGACGTCGGCACGATCGTTGACCCACACGGGAATCCGGAGGGCCGCGACCAACCGCTCCGTCCACGCCAGGAAATCGGCGGCGGCACTATGCTTCATTCGCACCTGGAGGATCGTGGCTCCCCCGGCTTCGGCGGCGCGAGCCGCGTCGAGCGCGGTGGCCCCGAGAGCCGTGGGATCCAGAATGGCGATGAGGCGAACGTCGGGTGACATGAGGATCGCTCCATGAACGGCCACCCCACGGCGGACCTGCCGTGGACCTCTCCAAGCTACGCGGCCGGCGTGCCATGAGCGCACAGGCCGTGGTGAGCCACCGTGGATCCGCGCGCTGGCGGCACGGGCATCCGTGGATCTACCGCAGCGACGTGGTGGACGGGCCGCGGACCGCTGGGATCGTCGCGGTCATCGATGCGCGGGGCGCGTTCCTGGGCCAGGCCCTGTGGAGTCCCACGTCCGAGATCCGTCTGCGCTTCCTGACCGCGGCTGAGCCCCCAATCGACACGGCGTGGTGGGCGGAGCGCCTCCGCGCCGCCCATGCGCGCCGAGCGGCGCTCGACCCGACGGCCAGTGCCTACCGCGTCGTGCACGCCGAGGGCGACGGTCTGCCGTCACTGATCGTCGATCGCTACGGGGAGTACGTTGTCGCCCAACTGCTCTCCGCCGGCCTGGAAGCGGTCCGCGCGGACGTCCTTGCGGCCATCGACGCCGTGCTCGCCCCAGCCGGCATCCTGCTCCGCAATGACGCTTCGGTGCGGCGGCACGAGGGCCTGCCCCTCATCGTGGAACCGGTGCGCGGCGTCGTGCCCGACCCCCTCGAGGTCACCGAGGGTGACATCCGGTTCCTGGCAGCACCCCACCGCGGACAGAAGACGGGGGCGTTCCTCGATCAGCGCGAACATCACGGATTGATGGGTCGGCTCGCGCACGGGCGGGCGCTGGATCTCTTCTGCTACCACGGCCTGTTCGCCCTGCACATGGCGGCACGCGCCGCATCGGTAGTGGGCGTGGACACCAGTGCGGAGGCGCTGGGTGTTGCCGCCGAGAACCAGCGCCGCAACGGTCGGACCAACATCGAGTGGCGTGAGGCAAACGTGTTCGACCTCCTCCGGGAACTCGACACCGGCGGCGAGCGCTACGACACGATCGTGCTGGATCCTCCGGCCTTCGCGAAGGACCGTGAGGCCGTCCCCGGGGCGCTTCGCGGATACAAGGAAATCAACCGCCGCGCACTCCGGCTGCTCCGACCCGGCGGGCTGCTGCTCACGGCGTCCTGTTCGTATCACGTCGGACGGAGCGCGTTCATGGCCATGCTGGGCGACGCCGCCGCCGACGCGCGGCGCCAGGTCGTGCTCGAGCGATTGCTCGGGCAGCCCGCGGATCATCCAGAGGTGCTGACGATCCCGGAGACGGGCTATCTCAAGGGCGCGCTCCTGCGGGTGCTCGCGTAGGGAACCGGCACCGCTCCGTTGACACGCTGGGCAGGGCTCGCGAGGTTGCAGCATGCCCTTCGCTGCAACCGGCGAGCCGACGGGCGCGGCCCAGGTGCCGCCGGCGCACCGGCGGAGTTCAGGTACCCCCTCGACCCTTCCGTGCTGACCCATCCGATCCCGCAGCGGCGGCGGCGACCGCCGCTCTCTCCACGCCAGGAGTACGCGGAATTCGTGCTCCAACGGATCGAGGACTACAAGAACCAACTCGCGCGGGAACAACTACTTGCGCTGGCGGACGAGTCCGTGCAGGAACTCGAGGCCGGCCCCGATGGGCAGCTCGTCCTCACCGAAGTGCTCGTGCTCGAGCACGTCGATCGGTTGATCAAGAAGCGGCTGCGGTTGCCCGGCTTCCGCCGGTGGACCGGGCTCCACCAGCGCCTCCGCGCCGCGCAACGCCAGCCCAACCACTGGGGGCTTCCGGCCGACCTGCCGCTGGAACGTCTCGTCGGCTGTCTCGAGCCGGGTGACGTCACCGCGACCGTAGGCGGAGGCGCGGCCGGCGCGGCCTTTCTCCTCGCGGCGCACGACGTGGAGGTAACGGCGCTCGCGGAATCGGTGGAGGCTGCCGAGGCCATCGAGTCACGGGCGGCCGATCAGGCGCTCACGCGTCACGTGCAGGTCTACGCCGTGCAGTTGGGATGGCTGCCGACGGACCTGGCCCCGGCCGTGGTGGTCCTCGATCCCATGGTGTTCGCCCACCAGGACGCTTCGGCGCAGGTGCGCACGATGGCGTCGCTCCTCGAGGCCACCGTCCGCGGTGGTCTCCACCTGGTGCTACCCGTCGATCAGCGTGGCGCCGTGCGCTCCCTGGCCCCCGAAGCCCTCCTCAACCACTACAGCGGCTGGCAGATCAGCCGCGGCCCCCGCAGCGGGAGCCGCTGGTTCGTGGCGGTCAAGCCGTAGCGCACGGGGGCACGGCATTGCGTGCCCCGTTGACCGCCGGCCAATATTCCCTGCATGCCAACGCTGACGATCGACGGCCGGTCCGTTACGGTCCCCGAGGGCGCGACGATCCTCGACGCCGCCAGGGATACGGACGTCACCATCCCCACGCTGTGCTGGTATCCGAAACTCCCGGTGGTCGGGAACTGCCGTCTCTGTGTCATCTCGGTGGCCGGACAGGACAAACTGCTGCCCGCGTGTGCCACGGCCGCCGCCGACGGCATGGCCGTCACGACGGAGTCGCCCGCCGCCGTCGCGGCCCGTCGTGGGGTGCTCCAGATGCTCCTCGAACGCTATCCGGGTGAGCACCTCCGCGCGGGGGCGGCGGCACAGAACGAGTTCGAAGCCTATGCCGTGCGCTACGGTGTGACGCCCCGACCGACGCGCACCCTCCCGCTCCGCACCGGTGACGAGCGGCCCGGCGATCCGATGATCGCGCATGACATGAGCCTGTGCATCCTGTGTACGCGGTGCGTGCGCGCCTGCGACGACATCCAGGTCGTGGGCGTCCTCGACGTCGCGCACCGCGGTGCGCATGCCCAGATCATCGTGGGCAACGACGGCGACCCGGACCGGGCGGCGTGTACCTGGTGCGGCGAGTGCGTCCGGGTGTGCCCAACCGGGGCCATCTTCGAGGTGATGCCGCGCGAGCGGTTTGGCACCGCTCGGGTAACGCCCGACCGGGTCGTCCGCTCCGTGTGCCCCTACTGCGGTGTCGGCTGCCAGATCGACCTGCACGTCAAGGACAACACGGTGGCGCGCGTGACGTCGCCCACCTTCGACGAAATCACGCCCAACAACGGGTCGACCTGCGTGAAGGGGCGGTTCGGATACGATTTCACGCAGCACCGGGACCGGCTGACGCGCCCGTTGATCCGGCGCGGTTGGGAGAAGCGGGGCGACGGATGGATCTGGACGGGACCCACGGACGCGGCACGACGGGCGGGGCCGTGGCACTCGATCACCGAAGAGGGCGGAACGTCCAAGCCCGCGGCTCCCCCACGCGCACAGGGCAAGCGACTCCGCGATCTGCCGCTGCTCGAGCGCGCCGCGCTCGATGTGCGCGATCGCGCGACGACTCCGGCATCCTGGTACGAGCCGTTCCGGGAAGCGACCTGGGATGAGGCCCTCGAGCTCGTGGCTCAGGAGTTGAAACGCATCCACGGGTCGCACGGCGCGGCGGCCATGGCAGTGTTCCAGAGCGCGAAGTGCACGAACGAGGAGAACTACCTGCTGCAGCGGCTGTTCCGTGGCGCGTTCGGCACGAACAACGTGGACCACTGTACGCGGCTCTGTCATTCGACGAGCGTGTCGGCCATGCAGGACGCGCTGAACACCGCCGCGGCGTCCGGCTCGATGCGCGAGATCGAAGAAGCCTGTGACGTGATCTTCATTGCGGGCGCCAACACGTCGGAGACCCATCCGGTGTTCGGCGCGGCGATCAAGCGCGCTCACGTCCGGGGTGCCCGCCTCATCGTGGCCGATCCCCGGCGCACGGAACTCGCGGCCCGGGCAGACATTCACCTGCAGATGCAGCCGGGCACGGACGTCGCGCTGTTCAACGCGATGCTGCATCACGTGCTGGCCGCGGGGTTGGAGAACCGGGAGTTCATCACGGCACGCACCGTGGACTTCGCGGCGGTCCATGCGGCCGTCGCGCCCTACACGCCGGAGCGCGCGGCCGCCATCACGGGCATCCCGGCCGAGCGCATCCGCGAGGCGGCCGAGTGCTACGCGCGCGGCCCGAGCACTTCGACCCTCTGGGCGATGGGACTCACACAGCACCTCACGGGACACGACATGGTCACGTCCCTGCTGAATCTCATCCTGGCCACGGGGATGATCGGGCGGTGGGGCGCCGCCATGCTGCCGGTGCGCGGGCAGAACAACGTGCAGGGTGCATCTGACATGGGCGCGATCCCGTTCGTCTATCCGGACTACCAGTCGGTGAGCGACCCGGCGATCCGCGAGAAGTTCGCGCGCGCCTGGGGGGTCGCGGCAGAGCGCCTCTCCCTCACCCCCGGACTCAAGGTCACGGAGATGGCGCGCGAGGGTTCCCCCATCCGCGCGCTGTACATCATGGGCGAGAACCCGATCATCTCCGACCCCGATATCGCCCACGCCGAAGCGTGGTTCCGCTCGGTCGAGTTCCTCACCGTGCAGGATCTCTTCCTCACGGAGACGGCGCGCTACGCGGACGTCGTACTCCCGGGCGGATCGTTCGCCGAGAAGACCGGGACGTTCGTGAATACCGAGCGGCGGATCCAGCTGTCCACGCAGGCGGTCGAGCCTCCCGGGGAGGCCCGCCCCGACTGGGAGATCCTCGTCGACTTGTCGAACCGCGTCGATCTCCCGACCGGCTTTCGATCGCCCGAGGAGATCATGGCCGAGATCAGCGGGCTCGCGCCCTCGTGGACGGGGGTGACCTACGCGCGGCTCGCGAACGGGGGACTGCAGTATCCGGTGCCCGATGACGCCCACCCCGGGACGTCGTTCCTGTTTGCGGACCGCTTCCCGACCAGCGACGGACGGGCGCGGTTCCACGCCGTCGAGTACGCCGACCCGGGCGAGCTGCCGGACGCGGAGTACCCGTTCGTCATGGGAACCGGGCGCCAGCTCTATCACTGGCACACGGGAACGATGACCCGTCGGTCCAAGGGACTCGACGCCCGGGAGCCGGTACCGACGGTCGAGGTGAACCCGGACGACGCGGCCGAACTTGGCGTGGGCGACGGCGACCCGGTGCGGATAACCAGCCGGCGGAACTCCCTGCTGATCTCGGTGCGTATCTCGGATCGCGTGGCACGGAAGCAAGTGTTCGTCCCGTTCCACTTCCGAGAAGCGGCCGCGAACCTGCTCACGAACCCGGTCCTCGAGCCGCACGCCAAGATGGCCTCGCTCAAGGTGTGCGCGGTCCGGCTCGAAGCCGTCGACGTCCTCGCGGAGGTCTGAGCCCAATGGATCTCGGGATTGCCGGACGCCGCGCGCTGGTGTGCGGATCGACGCAGGGCCTGGGCCGGGCCATCGCCGCGCGGCTGGTTGCCGAGGGCTGCCGCGTGGCGCTGAATGGACGGACGGAGGACCGAACCACCGCGGCCGCTGAGGCGCTGGCACGCGAGACCGGTGGTGACGTGATCGGTCTCGCTGGAGACGTCGGGGACCAGGCAGCCGTGGCGACGCTCGTGTCACGCGCCGAAACGCAGTTTGGCGGCGTCGATATCCTCGTCTGCAATTCCGGCGGCCCGCCCTCGGTGCTGTTTGCCGATGCCCAGCCGGACCAATGGCAGGGCGCGCTGGACGTGAGTCTGCTGTCCACCATTCATCTCTGTCGGGCCGCGGTCCCCGGAATGCGGTCGCGCCACTGGGGCCGCGTCATCTGTCTGACGAGCGTCGCCGCGAAGCAGGCGGTACCCGGACTCATCCTCTCGACCACGGCCCGGGCCGGCGTGCTCGGCTTCGCGAAGACGTTGGCGGACGAGGTCGCGGCCGACGGGGTGACGGTGAACACCGTCTGTCCCGGCTACATGCGCACCGAGCGACTGACCGAGCTCATGGACGTGCGGGCGGCCCGGGCCGGACGCACCCCCGCCGACGTGAGCGCGGACCTCGTACGCACGGTGCCCGCCGGACGGATCGGGGATCCAGACGAGCTGGCTGCCGCGGTCGCGTTCCTTGCGTCCGAGCCCGCGCGGTATATTACCGGCGCCGTGCTCCAGGTGGACGGGGGCTCGACGCGCAGCATTTTCTAGGCGGTCAAGGCGGTCAAGGCGGTCAGACGGGTGGGCGGGTGGGCGACGGGATGCGCGCCGCCGGGAAGCTGGAACGCCACCGTACGACGCGGTCCCGCCGACTCGATCCCGCAACTCTCACGCGGCGAGGACGCATGCGCGCCATCCGGAAGACCAAGCCCGGGCCTGGCCTCGAGGTCTGCGACGTTCCCAAGCCGATCCCCGGCCCCGGCGACGTCCTGATTCGCGTCCATCACGCCGGAGTGTGCGGGACCGACCTGCACATTGCGCAGTGGGACGAGTGGGCGCAGGGGCGGATTCGCCCACCGGTCGTGCTCGGTCACGAGTTCGCCGGCGAAGTGGTGGAGGTCGGCGAGGACGTGGGTGACGAGTTCTCGCCGGGGGAGCTCGTCACGGCCGAAGGCCACATCATCTGCGGCCACTGCCGGCAGTGTCGCACCGGCAACGGCCACATCTGCCAGCGCACGTCGATCATCGGCGTCGATCGCAACGGGGCCTTTGCCGACTTCATCGCCATGCCGGCGACCAACGTGATGGCCCTCGGGGACATTCCAACCACCGTGGGCGCCATCATGGATCCCATGGGGAACGCGTTCCACACGGTGCTCACGGGCGCCGAGGTCCCGGGCAGCACGGTGCTCATCTTGGGCTGCGGCCCGATCGGGTGTTTCGCGGTGGGAATCGCCAAGGCGGCCGGGGCCGTGAGGGTCATCGGCACCGACGTGAACCCCACCCGGCTCGAGCTCGCCCGGCGCATGGGGGCCGATGTCGTCATCGACGTCCGCTCCGAAGACCCGGTGGCGCGCGTGCTCGCCGAGACGGGGGGCGAGGGAGCCGATCTGGTGTGCGAGATGTCCGGACATCCCACGGCCCTGGCTCAGGCGTTCAAGGCCGCGCGGCTCGGCGGTCGCGTCAACCTCCTCGGCCTGCCGAAGGGCGAGGTGCCGCTCGACCTGTCCAACGACGTCATCTTCCGGGGTATCACGGTGTACGGCGTGATCGGCCGTCGCATGTACGAGACCTGGCACCAGATGCGCACGTTCCTCGGCACCGGCCACCTCGACCCGACCCCGGTGATCACCCATCGCTTCCCGCTCGAAGACATCGATCCCGCCCTCGAGGCCATCGCGTCCGGGGCGGCCGGGAAGGTCATCCTCGAAGTCGGGACCTGACCCCTATGGCCTCCGCGCTCGAACAACGTCTGCTCGCCGAGTTGGAGCAGTTCCGGACCGACCGGGTGTACAAACGACTCAACCACCTCGACTCGCCGCAGGCCCCTCGGGTCACGATGGAAGGACGCGGCGAGGTCATCATCCTGTCGAGCAACAATTACCTCGGTCTCTCCAACCACCCGGCGGTCGTGGCGGCCGGACACACGGCGCTCGACCGGTTCGGAGCCGGTACCGCCAGCGTCCGGTTCATCTGCGGCACCTTCACGATCCATCGCGAGCTGGAGACGGCGCTGGCCGAGTGCGTCGGCACCGACGCCGCGCTGTCCTTCGTCTCGTGCTGGAACGCAAATGAGGCGCTGTTTGCCACGCTGCTGGGACCCGAGGATGTGATCATCTCGGATCAGCTGAATCACGCGTCGATCATCGACGGCATCCGGCTCGCCAAGGTGATCGCGAAGTGCGAGACCACCGTGTACCGCCACGCCGACCTCGCCGACCTCGAAGCAAAGCTGAAGGCCCATCGCGACCGGCGGACGCGCCTGGTCGTCACGGACGGGGTGTTCAGCATGGAGGGTGACATTACTCCCCTGCCCCAGATCGTCGAGTTGGCGCGGCGGTACGATGCCACCGTCGCCGTGGACGATTCGCACGCGACGGGGGTACTCGGCGCCAACGGACGGGGCACCGCGGAGCACTACGACATGGTGGGAGAGGTCGATATTATCACGTCCACCCTGGGCAAGGCCCTTGGCGGAGCGGCCGGCGGGTTCATCGCCGCCTCCGCCGCCACGTGCGACTACCTGACCCAGCGAGCCCGGCCTCAGCTCTTCTCCAACGCGCTCCCCTGCACCGTGGCCGGCAGCGCCCGCGCCGCCGTCCGGGAGCTCCGGACGCATCCCGAGATGGTCTCGCAGCTGCACGCCAACGCCCGCTACTTCCGCGAGCAACTCGTCGCGCGCGGCTTCAAACCCCTGGCCGGAGCCACGCCCATCGTGCCGGTGATCCTGGGCGAGACCGCCAAGGCCATCCGGATGAGCGAGCTCCTGCTCGACGAGGGGGTCTTCGTGACGGGGTTCGGCTACCCGGTGGTCCCGCAGGGTGAGGCCCGCGTCCGGTGCCAACTGTCCGCAGCCCACACACGCGAGGACATGGACCGAGCGCTGGGGGCGTTCGAGACGGCCGGGCGCAAGCTGGGTCTCGTCTAGGGCTCGTCCCAAGGGCGCGGAGATGCACGATCAGAC
>JAOUDR010000575.1 GCA_029859185.1 Gemmatimonadota bacterium | reverse complement strand
CGCCCCGGCCCCCACCGAAAGCGGGCGCGGCCGCCCGCCGATCCGGCCGGACCACGCGCCGGCCGCAATCACCACCGCGCCCGCCGGGCGCACGCCCGCCTGCGTGCGCACCCCCGTGACCCGGCCGTCCTCCGTCTCCAGGCCGATGACGGTCTCGTCCCGCACCAGGCGGGCGCCACGCCGCGTCGCGCTGACGAGCAGGGCTTCGAGCGTGGCGAGTGGCTCGAGGGCACCGTCTTCCGGGGCGAGCACCGCGCCCCGCGCTTCGGGCGAGAGCCCCGGGCAGCGATCGCGCAGCTCGCCTGCGGAGAGCCACTCCGAGTTCAGTCCCTGCTGGCGATGGGAGGCAACGGTGCTGCGGCTCTGCGTCTCCTCGGCCTCCGTGAAGGCGAGTTTCAGAACACCATCCAACCAGAGCCCCACATCAACACCCGTCTCCTCTAGCAGCAGCGGCGCGAGCTCCCGGTAGAGGTCCCGCCCGCGGACGCTGAGACCCACCAACGCGGCGTTCTCGTGGGATTCGACGAGCGGCGCGAGCATCCCGGCCGACGCCTGAGTCGCGACACCCGGTTCCGCTCCGCGGTCCACGATCTCGACCTGGTGACCCGCCACGGCCAACGCGCGCGCCACCGCCGCGCCCACGATTCCGCCGCCGACCACCACCACGTCCGGAGTCGCCATGCCTCTCCGCCTTGAGCTGAAACCCTCGCGTTCCTACGTTCGTACGATACTACGTCGGCCGCCGGGAAGCGCCAGGGCGCTTCGGCGCGCCGCAGGGAGGGTTTCTTCCATGCGCACGTTGCTCGGATACGCCGTCATCGCCGTCGTCGTGTTCTTCGCCATCAAAGTGGCATTCACACTGCTGGGTGTCGCGCTGACGCTCTTCTGGAATCTGCTGTGGCTGGCGGCCGTGGGCTTCGTGATCTACCTGATCTTGAAGCTCATCAACCCGGCGGCCGCGGCGCGCCTGCACGACGCCATCGTCGGAAAGCGGCCGTCGTCGGACTGAGGGGGTAGCCGGTGGCAGCAGCGCGCGGCGTGGCATGCCACGCCGCGCGCTGTGTGCTAGGGGGATTCCGCGGGGGGCGTGCCCGGCCCGGTGATCTTCGTCAGGCGGAACGTGAGCGAGCCGAAGTAGAACCGGCTCTTGATCTGCACGACGAGCCGCCGGTCGTCATTTGTGATCCAGAGCCGTCCATCCGCCTTCTCGCGGAAGATGCCGCCCCCCTTGATGAGCGGGCGCACCACCAGGCAATCGAACCGCCCCGCCGGCACGTCCACGGTATCGCGCCCGACGACCTCGAGAACGACCGGATTGCGGTCTGGCTTGAAGTAGCGGTCGAACTCGTAGCGCTGTCCCACTTCGAGCGGCACCGTGCGTACGAAGTAGAAGAACGCCGCGTCATCGAGCGGCAGCGCGGAGGTGGGGAGCACGCTGTCCACGCCCTCCTGCCGATAGAAACCGGAATCGGGATAGATGTCGTACGCGTTGTGATACGTCCGGCCACCCTCGTTGTGGTCCTGGACGAACCGCCGCGACGTGAAGTCCGGCAACGCGACCCACGAATCCCACTCGTTGTGGAGCTGGTAGAGGAAGTTGCCGCCGTCGATCACGAACCGGATGTGCAGCGCTTCGCTGCCCCGGAGCGTGTCGAGTCCGGCCACCTCGAGGGACGCTCCCCCGATATTGAGAATCCCGAACTTGGCATCGTATTGGAGCCGCTCGCCAACCCACGTCCGTGCCCACGCGGTGCTCGTGTCGGTCTCCTGGGCGTGCAGCACACCGCCGGCGCCGCACAGGAGCAGGGTGAGGAGGAGCCGGTCCACGGCCTTCACGACGCCCTCGACCGAACGGGCGGGGTTGGTGCTGGCGCGTCCACGCCGCTGGTCTTGGGCGGGGCGGACGGGAGCCGGAGCGTCCGTCCGAGCCGCCGCAGACGCATGGCCAGGGCAAACGCTCCGGTGGCGGGCGCGGTTGGCGCGCCGAGCGGTGGCAGCGGTACCGTGGCAATCTGCCGGGCGGCCGCCGCCAGGCGGATCACCAACTCGGCCCGGGCGGCGAGCCCGTCGGTCTCTACCGGCAGACCGTCCGCGTGGTCGCGTAACGCCCCGCGGGCCGACACGAGCCGCACGGCAAGACAGCCGGACAGGAAATCCCGCACCCCTGCCACCCGAACGTTGGGACGCAGGAGCCACGGTGTCAGCCGACGCAGGAAGCGCCATGCCCAGGGGAGGCCCTCCACCGGCGTTTCGGCCACGACCAGGTCCGCGCCCGACTCGATGCGGCGCAGCAGCTCCGGCACGCCGTCCGGGGAGAGCCGAAAGTCACCGGGGATGAGGACGGCGGTATCCCGTTTGAGCCGATCGGACCGGCGGATGGCCTCCTGCAACAGCGCCGCGAAGCTCGCGGCCGCCCCGGAGCTCGCGGGGCGCACCACCGTGAGCGGCAGCGCACGCTGGTACCGCTGGAGCACGTCGGGTGTCTCGTCCGTGGATCCGTCATCGGCCACCAGCAGCTGGTACTCGCGCGTGCTCTCACCGAAAACCTGGCGGATCTTCCAGAGCAGCAACCCGACCGTGCCGGCGTTGTCCTTTGCGGCCACACACACGTAGATCATTTCCCGTCCCAACCATCGAAGACGCTAAACGAGTGCAGAATGCAGAGTGCAGAGTGCAGAGTGCAGAGTGAGAGTGCA
>JAOUDR010000574.1 GCA_029859185.1 Gemmatimonadota bacterium | reverse complement strand
GAGGCCATTGAACGTCATGCGGTCGCGCTTGCGGCGACCGGCGAGCTGGACCGGCGCAGGCAGGCGCGGATGGCCCGGCACACCCGAGAGGTGGTGGACCGGGCACTCCGGCATCTGGTCTGGGAGGAGGGGCACGGGGAAGAGGCTCTGCAGCAGGGACTCGCGCGGCTCGCCGCGGGGACGGCAAGTCCGTACGAGCTGGCGCGGGAGATCCTTGCGGGCGTGAAAAAGGAGATCGGCAATGGGCATGCGTGACGGGCACGAAGGGTGGCGGGCCGCGTATGAGGCGGCCGAGAAGCGGGACGTCGAGTTCGTGACGCAGAGTGCCACGCCGCTCGAGCCGCTCTATACGCCGGCGGACGCGGACGGCGCGAGCTACGACGAGCGCCTAGGGGACCCGGGGGAGTATCCGTACACGCGTGGAGTGCATCCCACGATGTACCGTGGCCGACTCTGGACGATGCGGCAGTTCGCGGGGTACGGCACCGCGGAAGACACCAATCGACGATTCAAGTTCCTGTTGGAGCACGGCCAGACGGGTCTGTCCACCGCGTTCGATTTCCCGACGCTCATGGGCTACGACTCCGACCACCCACGGTCGGAAGGGGAGGTGGGGATGTGCGGGGTCGCCATCTCCTCTCTCGCGGACATGGAGACGCTGTTCGAGGGCATCCCGATGGACCGGGTGTCCACCTCCATGACGATCAACGGACCCGCGGCCATCCTCTTCTGCTTCTACGTGGCGGCGGCCGAACGCCAGGGCGTGGACATTCGGACGCTGCGGGGGACGGTCCAGAACGACATCCTCAAGGAGTACATGGCCCAGCATGCGTGGGTGTATCCGGTCGAGCCCGCGCTCAAGATCATCGTCGACATGTTCGAGTGGGCGGCGGAGCACACGCCGGAGTGGAATACGATCTCCA
This sequence comes from Gemmatimonadota bacterium, assembly GCA_029859185.1. GTDB lineage: Bacteria > Gemmatimonadota > Gemmatimonadetes > Gemmatimonadales > GWC2-71-9 > JAOTWJ01. The sequence continues at coordinate 1,774 of JAOUDR010000574.1, read as the reverse complement.
TTTCGGGGTACCACATCCGGGAAGCGGGCGCCACGGCGGTGGAGGAGTTGGCGTTCACGCTCGCCAACGGGTTCGCGTACGTCGAGCGGGGGGTCGCCCGCGGGCTCGACGTCGATCGGTTCGCCCCGCGCCTGTCGTTCTTCTGGGACGTGCACAACGACTTCTTCGAGGAGATCGCGAAGATGCGGGCGGCCCGCCGGATCTGGGCCCGGCACATGCGGGAGCGGTTTGGCGCCCGGGACCCGCGATCGTGGATGATGCGCTTCCACTGCCAGACGGCGGGTGTCTCCCTGATGGCGCAGCAGCCGATGAACAACGTGGTGCGCGTCGCCTACCAGGCGATGGCAGCCGTCCTCGCCGGCGCACAATCCCTGCACACCAACTCGCTGGACGAAACCTACGCGCTGCCCACGGAGGAATCGGCCCGGCTGGCGCTGCGTACCCAGCAGATTCTGGCGCATGAGACCGGTGTCCCCAATGTGATCGATCCCCTCGGGGGATCGTACTTCATCGAAGCGCAAACGGACCTCATGGAGCGGGAGGCGGAAGCGATCTTCGCGGAGATCGAGAAGGTCGGGGGTGTGGTCCCCGGTATCGAGCTGGGGTGGTTCCAGCGCCGCATCGCGCAGAGTGCGCGGCGATTCCAACACGAGGTAGAACAGCGCCGGCGGATCCTCGTCGGCGTCAACGCCTTCGAGAATGCCGACGATCCCGCTCCGACGATTCTGCGGATCGGCGAGTCGGCCGACGACACCCAGCGGCGGCGCCTGGCCCAGGTGCGCGCGACACGCGACGACAGCAAGGTCGAGGCGTGCTTGACGGCGCTCCGGGAGGCAGCCGCCCGCGACGACAACGTAATTCCGGCGATGTTGGATTGCGCTCGGGCGTACTGCACGCTGTTCGAGATCCGGCATGCCCTCGAGGAGGTATACGGTGCCTACCGCGAACCGGTCTTCTTCTAAGCAGCGGACGGTGACTGGACCGAAGCCGCGCCAGGGTGGCGAGCAGAGCATCGCCGCGCTGATCGCGCGGCTGACCGCCATGGGGGCAACCCCTCACTGGGTGGTATCCTGCTACCTGAAGCTGGAGCCGCGGGACCGCAGCCGTGGCAAGTACCTGATCAAGCTCAAGAACCGGGCCAAGCGACTGGTCGGCGGTCTCGAGGCGCGGGGGCTGTCCCGCGCCGAGCGCGCCGCCGTGGAGCGCGACGTGGACCGCATTCGGGAGTGCCTCTCGCATCCCACGCAACTCCCCGCGGGCCGTGGGATTGCGATCTTCGCCTGTGCCCCGGCGGGCCTGTTCGAGGCGGTGCCGCTCCCGCTGGTATTTCGATCCCGGCTGGTGGTGGACCACTCCCCACTCGTCCGCGAGCTCGCCGCGTTGGACAGCGAGTTCGGACGCGTCTTGTGCGCCGTGCACGACCGGACGAGCGCGCGCTTCTTCTCCGTATCCGCGCACGGGGTGGAGGAGTTGACCGGTCTCACGGCGGGCGACACCTCCCGCACGGCCCGATTCCACGGGCCGAGCAAGGCCCGCCAGAGTCGGGGTCGTGCGGACCGTGGGTCCGCCGCGGGGCCGTCGGCCCCCGGCGAACACAACTTCAACCAGCGCATTCGTGAAGAGAAACAACGGCACTATGCGCAAATCGCGCAGCGGTTGTTCGCCGAGACCCAGGAGCGGCCGGTGCGTGGCGTCGTCCTCGCCGGCGCCAAGGCGGACGTGGGAGCGGTGGAACCGCATCTGCACCCGTACGTTGCCGACACGCTGATGGGCA
>JAOUDR010000573.1 GCA_029859185.1 Gemmatimonadota bacterium | reverse complement strand
CGTCACGGCGACGGAGCGCTCGTAGGTTCGTTTGGCGACTTCCTTCGCCTGCTCCTCGTCGTCGAGGTCGTCGGCGTCTTCAGCGGGCGGCTCCACGGTGATGTGGCCCACGCCTCCCTGCAGCATCTTCTGGTACAACTCGGATAGTCGGGTGGGCGACGGCTCGCGGTTGGTCCCGGCCAGCAGGAGCGAGGTGAACACCTGCCACTCTCGGCGCTCGATCTTCTCGTCCACGGTGACGACACCCACGCCGTTCTGCCGCAGGACCCCCAACACGTGCGAGAAGGTCGCGTAGTTGTCGAGGTTGAGCCGGAGGCGCGTGGCGTTGACGAAGATGAACTCCCCGCTGATCCGAACCTCGAGCTGGTCTTCGACATCGAGGAGCGCGCGGGCGCCCTGGTGCAGGTCATCGAGGGCCCGCTGGACCTGCTCGTTCTCCACGGGATAGAGTTTGAGGCTTCGCAAGGCGGCGTACAGGTTCAGGAGAAACTGCCGTCCCGCGTGCCGCACGAGGCCATCCGTGGATTGGATCGCGTCCGACAGTGTCGGTCGGGTGCGCTGGCGTTCAGTGTCGCTCACGGGCCTCACCGACCTCCCTGCAGCGCTCGGCCGACGGCATTGCGGACGAGCGGGTCCTTGTCCTGGATGGCGGCCTCGAGGACCGCGCGGGCGCCTGGGGTTCCGATCTTCCCGAGCGCCATCGCGGCACACGCCCGGATCTCCGGATCCGACTTCTTCTTGAAGAGCCCGGTCGGCACCAGCATCGGTGTCAGATGACGCACGCCCTCGGGTCCGGCCAGGAGCCCGTAGGCTTCGAAAAACGCGGTCTTCTCGGACAGGTCTGCGCTTCGCAGATCCCGCCCGAGCACCACCGCTTCGACGGGCTGGAGCGCCGCGCGGTGGCGGCGGGCACCCAGCACGCGAACCGTCGCTACCCGAACGTCGCGGTGTGCATCGGTCACCGCGCGCTCGAGTTGCTGCATGGCACTCGGCGTCCCGATGGCGGCAAGCGCCTCGACGACCGCCACCTTCAGATCCCCCGGCGCATCGCCGATCAGGAGGCCCCCGAGGGCCGGGACCGTCGGTGGCAGCTTGAGACGGCCTGCCAGCTGCACGGTGGCCCGTACGATCTCCGGATTCTCGCTTCCCAGCGCCTTGGCGACGGCGTCGGGGTGGGCCGCGGCAATGCGTTGGACGGCCGTCCCGAGCAACTCGCGGACGGACTCGGCATGCAGCCGCGGCAGCCAGTCGAGGATCGCCTCGAGCGCCTCCGCGCGGAGTTCGCGAAACAAGTCCCCGAGCTGCTGCTGCGACGGCAACTCGCTCGATTCATCCAGCGCCTGCAGAAGTTGGGCGATGGCGTCCGGCTCCGAGAGCCGCGCCGGCAGCTCCCGCAGCGCGACTTGATGCTCCGGCAGGAGTTCCCGCGCACGCTCCGTGATGACGCGCAGGTCGCGGAGAATCTGCGCCACCACACGGAAGTCCCCGGTCCCCAGCAGGTACGGGATGAAGTTCTCGATAATGGAGAGGATCTCCGCGCGCACCGCCGGAAACGGCTGCAGCTCGAAGATGTCGAACAGAATCGTGAGGGTGTTCGTTCGGAGATCCTGCTGATACTCCTGGTCGATCTCGGCCCGGAGGTACTCGATGTCCTTCTCGTCCAGGAAGTAGAGCGTCGAGTCAAAATCCTCCAACCGCACGATGCCCGGTGTTTCCGGCTCGGCCTCCGCTTCTTCCTCGATCTCCTGCCGCGTCACCGTCACCGACTCGCGCTCTTCCTCCGGGGCGAGTGGGCGCTGATCGTCGGTCGCCGGCTCGATGAAATCATACTTGACGAACTGGAAGTCCTGCTCCCAGAGCAGGGTCAGGAGGTCGTCTTCCGCGTCCGGTGGCAGGTTCCGCGCGCGGTTGATGACCTGGAGCAGCCGTACCAGCTCCTCACCCTCGGCACCCGGTGCGAGTTCCAGCGACCGTACACCGTCCTTGAACAACAGCCACGCCAGCGCCTCATTGCGGGGTTGACTGAGGACAACCTGCCCTTCCCACTTGAGCTCGGTCTCGAGCACCACGAGGTGAAGCCTGTCCGTCAGCTCCCATACGGCGGGAAACGCCTTCAGGACGTTCTGAATGGCAGTCTGGTACACCGGGTTGTTCGGCAAGTACAGCTGAGCGGCGCGCAGGGCCTTGAGAAACGCCTGCAGCAGCGACAACACGGGCGCGGCATCGACCTTCCAGTCGGTTGCGCCGGCATCGGTCACGCCGTCACCTCCAGGAGGGCAGCCACGTGGGCCACGTCCTTGTCTCCACGGCCACTCACGTTCACGACCACGAGCTCGTTCCCCACACGGTGGGCTGCCACCGCAAGCAGCCAGGCAACGGCGTGGGCGGTCTCGAGCGCCGGGACGATTCCCTCGAGCCTGGCCAACCGCGTGAATCCATCGAGTGCCTGGGCATCGGTCACCGAAACGTACTCGGCTCGCCCCGAATCTTTCAGGTGGGCGTGTTCCGGACCGACCCCGGGGTAGTCGAGCCCGGCCGACACCGAGTGGGCGGGTTGGACCTGACCGTCGTCGTCCTGGAGGAGATAGCTCAAGCTACCATGGAGCACGCCGGGGCGTCCCGCCGAGAGTGTCGCCGCATGGCGGCCGGTCTCCAGCCCCTCGCCCGCCGCCTCCACGCCGACGAGACGCACGCCTGC
>JAOUDR010000572.1 GCA_029859185.1 Gemmatimonadota bacterium | reverse complement strand
ATCGGCCGCGACACGTCCCTCTCCGTGGAGTGCGCCGTCATCACCGTGGTAGTCACTTCTGCGCTGGCGACACGTCCTGGTCCGCTAATTGCCCGATGCCACCGGAGCGATGGCGCTCCAATGACACGCCCATTCCTCTACTACTTGCTCCTTCCCCTCGCGCTAGCCGGCCTGGGGTCGAGCCTCGCGCTGCGGTCGGCTCCCATCGTCCGGTTCGTTGACCGGCACCGCCCGGAGTTCAGGAATATCTCCGCACTCCTGAACGCCGAGCGCCAGTTGTTTCATACGTATGCGCACCGGTTCCGCACCGACACGGTTCCCCTGGTCGGGCTCGTCGGATCCAGTTCCGTCGTTGATGGCATCGATCCGTTGGTCATGGACAGTGTGTGGGCGGCGGCGGGGCTGCCCAGTCGGGCCGTGAATCTCGGGATGACCAGCCTGACCGCGTACGAGCTTCCCCTCATCGCTCACGAGCTACTCTCGGGCGAGTTCACGACGATTGTCTACCTGTACAACACGTTCTCGTTCGGCGATTCGGTTCTGTGGGAGATGGTCACGACCCGCTGGTCCACCACGGAGTTCTGGCGCGCGAACGACGTCAACGAATTCACCCTACCAGACTTCGTCGACTTCGGAGACGCGGTCTTGGCGGAGCTCGTACCACTCGCTCGGTACAAGAACCTCATGCACAACGTCGCGTGGCGCGGGATCACCCATGATCTCGCACCTCTGCGGTATCCCTACGACTACCCAGACACCCAGATGGTCGACGGCCCGTTGCGCCGACGGGAGTCCGAGCCCGTGGCACCCGCCACGATGTGGGGACGTGCGGTCTTCCTGGGTTCGCAGCGAGACACCACGACGCGGGGATTCCGAGCGCTTCGCCGGTTCGTCGCTCTCGCCGAACGAGCGGGCGTCAAAGTCATCATCGTTCCGGTCCCCGAACCCGACTTCAGCGTCTTTGGTAGGTACAAGCGAGGCATTCGCGAGTCTCGCATCGACAGCCTCGTTGCCGACGTTGCTGATGCCGCGGGCGTCCAGTGGATACCGCGGGCTGCGTTCGCCGACCTCGAAGCGCAGGACGACAATTTCCGGGACCGGGTTCACATGAACGGACCAGGACGCCGGTCCTTTTCCGCACGCTTGGCCGCTCGCCTGGATTCCACGCTCCGCTGAAACACCGATGTCATTCGCGCAGCCATCCTTCCTCTGGTTCCTGCTTGCATTCATCACAGGCACCATCATCCTGCGCGGTCGGGCCCGCATCGCGTTCTATACGTTCGGAAGCTACCTGTTCTACTCGGCCTCCTACCCCCCTTACGTCATCCTGCTGTTGGTATCCACCACGATCGACTACCTCGTCGGGCGCGGACTGGAACGGGTCACGCACCGCCCTGGTCGTACGGCCCTGCTCCTGGCAAGCCTCTGCACCAATCTGGGATTGCTGGGCACCTTCAAGTATGCCGGCTTCGTCGTGACCAACTTGAACCACCTGTTTGGCGGATTGGGATTGTCGTTCTCTCTTCCGGTTCCGCACCTCATCCTCCCGGTCGGCATCAGCTTCTATACCTTCCAGACCCTCAGCTACACGATCGACGTGTACCGCGGCAAATGCCCCGTGGAGCGGTCACTGCTCTCGTTCGCCTGCTACGTCGCGTTCTTCCCCCAGCTCGTCGCCGGCCCAATCGTCCGGGCCACCGAGTTCCTCCCACAACTGGATGGACATCGCCCCCTGCGGGAAGCAGAGACCGTCAGGGGGGTGGAACTGGTGTTGCTCGGACTCTTCAAGAAGACCGTGGTCGCGGACAACTGCGCCCGCTTCGTCGAGATGATCTTCGATGGCAACGGCTCCCACGGAGGAGCAGCCATCTGGTTGGGCAGCCTCTTTTTCGCCGTACAGATCTACGGTGACTTCAGCGGGTACTCCGACGTGGCCCGGGGGCTGGCGAAGATTCTCGGCCTCGATCTCCCGGTGAACTTCCGGTGGCCCTATCTCGCGTCCTCAATAGGCGATTTCTGGCGCCGGTGGCACATCACTTTGTCGTTTTGGCTTCGGGACTACCTGTACATTCCACTTGGCGGCAGCAAGGGATCGGCTGCCCGACAGGCTAGCAGCCTGCTCATCACATGGTTTCTGTCGGGCCTCTGGCACGGTGCGGCATGGACGTTCGTGGCATGGGGTCTGTTCCACGGTGCGTTCATCGGGCTGCAGCGTCTTTGGCGCGCCGCCGGGGAAGCGATCGCCCCAAGAACGCTGTCGATACCCCGCCCAGTGGCAGTCCCGGCCACCTTCGTGATCGTTCTTGTAGGATGGGTGCTTTTCCGCGCAAACGGTGTTTCTCAAGCGGCGACGTTCATTGCCAGGATGGCCGGGCTCGGGTCGACCGGCTTTCTGGACGGGATAGGTGATTTCCCTCTCGTTTCAGTCGCTTCGCTGGCAGCCGCAGCAACCCTCCATCTGGCAACATGCCGATTCGAGTACGACGTAGACCAAAGGAGCTTGCTCATCGGCATGCCGCGTGCGGTCCGGATCGTTCTCATCGCGGCCGTGCTTCTGGTGATCGTCACTTTTGCCGGCCAGCAGCGGGACTTCATCTACTTCGCCTTCTAAGCCGCATCCATGAATACGCGCAACCACCGGACGTGCCCGAACGGCACGCCGCGGGCTGCCGCGAGTGGGACTCGCCTTGCCGGGGAAT
>JAOUDR010000571.1 GCA_029859185.1 Gemmatimonadota bacterium | reverse complement strand
GTATCGGGCATCGGCGGTCGCGTAGTCCGTGAAGCGCAGGTCGCTCAGCGTGTACGCGGCCGCGATCCACGGTCCCCCGCCCCACTGGATCCGGGCATCGACCTCGATGCCCTGGTGCCGCGCCCGACCGGCGTTGCGGAAGTACGCACGTCCCGGATCGGTCGGGATCTCGAAGGCCACCAGCTCGTCCCGGACGACGGCGCGGAATGCCGTGACGCCAACCTGCCCCGCGCGCGTGCGGACCCTCGCCCCGATCTCTCCCTCGACGGCATGCTGCGGCTCGAGCGCGGGGTTGAACCCGCCGGCGCCGTCCGGCGTATTCGCAAGCTCGGTGGTCGTTGGTGTCTCGAACGCGGTGCCGACCCGGACCCACCCCATGACCGGGCGGGCGAGCATCACGGCGATCCCCAGCGTGCCGGACGGCGCGCTCATGGTCCGGTCGCCCGATGCGTCGCCATCGGCGAGCAGTCGGTCCGTGACCCCAAAGGTCACGATGTCGACACGTGCGCCGGCCATGATCGAGATGCGTTCGACCGGGGCATAGCGCAACTGCACGAAGGGGCCAACCTCACTCACCGTCTCGAGCTGGTCCCGCGTAATCGCCCCGTCATCCGGCGCGCGGTTCACGCGATCGTCCCGCTGTCGCTGCGCGTCGCCGCCGGCCACCAGCGTGGCCCGCGCGTTGTGGTCGAGTGCGATCGTCGTTTCGAGGCGGCCACCGTAGGCCCAGCGGTCCAGCGCGATGCGGGCGAATGGCAGCCGGTTGTCGAGTTCGCGCCGCGCGACGAAGGCCGCCACATCCAGCCGGCCGCTGCCCCCGAGATGGCGCTCCAAGGTGAGCCCCGTTTGCGCCTGCCACACGTCTTTCCCGGCATTGACCGCGACGTATTGCGGATTGGCCTGTCGCGGATCGGCCGCGACCTCCTCGGCGGTCAGGGCACCCGGATCCTGCGCCTCGGGATACGAGCCGAAATCCGCCACCCACCCGAGCGTGCCGACCGAGCCGAGGTTGCTCCGCGCGCCCGCATGCGCGCGCCACACCTCATACTGACTCTGGGCGCGATACCCGGTGGCGCGGTCGCGCTGTACGGCGACGTCCACGACGCCGCCGCCGAGCGGTGCCCGCAACCCCGCCTCCGCGGAGACGAGGCCGTTCCCGCCGGCGGTGACCCGCCCGTCTCCCTCGAGACCGCGCGGAATGGTCCGGTCCGAGCGGAGGCTGATCACGCCGCCGGTGGCGTTCCCGTGGAGGGCCGATCCGGTACCACGCAACACCTCGATGCTGGCCACCCGCCGCAGGTTGACCAGGGTAAGCTGGCTCTGTCCATCGGGCATGGTCTGGGGAATGCCGTCGAGCAGAATCCTGATGCCCCGCACCCCAAACGCGGCGCGCGCGCCGAACCCGCGGATGGCGATGCTCTCGTCGCGCGATGCGTTGCCGCGCGACTGCGCGGCGACGCCGGGGACCGCGGCGAGCGCGGCCGACAGCGAGAGTCCGGGATCCGCCACCGCGCGGCCGTCGGGAATCGTGGCCACGGCAAACGGGAGGCGGGCCAGCGACACCGAGCCGCGCGTGACCGTCACCTCGATGGGCGGCAGCGGCACCGCCGTGTCCGCCCGTTCCCGTTCCTGCGCGCCGAGTGAGGTCGCGACGCCGAGCGCGGCCACTCCCCACCACCTCATGCGGGGACCGCTGGCTCCCCCGCGAGCGAGATCAGCGTGGCACGCAGGGCGGCCAGGTCGGCAACGACGACGGCGCGCGCCTCGCGCAGGGCGTGGCCGTACCCGGCCGTGCCGGCCCCGCCCGCGAGCAGGACGACGTCCGATGGCAGGGCGTCGCGCAGCGCGCGCAGCTCGCCGGGCAACTCCGGATCGTCATTCGGATGGACGATGGACAGGGCCACGACGGTGGCGCGCGTCTGGCGCGCCGCGTCCGCGATCGCGTTGGCCGGCAGGTCGGCACCCAGATGGGTGATCCGCCACCCGGCCGCCGCCGCCGTTGCCGCGGCGAGCATGGCCCCGAACTCGTGCAGCTGTCGTTGCGGCGTAGCACTCAGGAGGGAGGGGGCGTCGCTCCGGGGCACGAACGTCGCGGTGAACTCACCGATGACCGCACGGATCACCGTCGTCGCCACGTGTTCGTGCGCCGGCGTCATCCGCCCTGCGCGCCACTCGTTGCCGATCCCGACGAGCAGCGGCACCACCAGACGATCGAGGAAATACGCCGGCTCCCGCTCGATCATGGCACGCCGTAGGATGATCTCGAGCGCCCGGGTGTCGAGCCCCGCGATGGCGTACACGGCGCGCTGGAGCACGGCGTCATCCTCGGTCGCGGGCGTGGACGGGACGGGGACGGTGGCCGCAGCGGCATCGTCCTCCCGCACCACCACCTCGAGGTCCTCCCGCGATAGCGCCACCAGCTGCCCGACGCTCCGGCCCGCCGTGGTAGCGCGTCGCAGCAGGCGCAGGTACTCGACATCCTCGTCCGAATACAACCGTCGCCCGGCGTCGGACCGGGCCGGTTTCAGGATGCCATAGCGCTTCTCCCAAGCGCGCAGCACATCGGCCGTCAGCCCGGTTCGCCGGGCCACGACTTGGATCGGATGCCGTTTTTCGCTGGAGAAGCCCACCACCACTGCCTCCGTAGAAGGGCCGTCGAGCCCTGGCATGCAACGCACTTGGACCTTGATTGGACAAATGTAC
>JAOUDR010000046.1 GCA_029859185.1 Gemmatimonadota bacterium | reverse complement strand
CGCGTCCGGTGCCCGGAGGGAGAGCTGCTCCGCCGGCAGCTCGCGGATGACCGCGAAATCCCCGCTTGCGAACATCAGGCCGGCTACCAGCGCCAACCCGATGATCAATACCACGCCCTGCACGAAGTCGGTGATGGCGTCCGCGAGCAGGCCGCCGGCAACGGTGTAGACGATCACGACGACCGCCGCGATGGTCACCGTGAACTCGATACTGAAGTTCGACGCGGCGCCGAGCACATGGCCAAACGCGCGAATCTGCGCCGCCGCCCACATCAGAGAGGTCGGCACCAGGAGGAGGACGGCGAGGCGCTCCACCCCTTGGCCATAGCGCTGCCGGAACAGGTCGGCGAGCGTCGTCAGCTTGCGCTTCCACAACGGGACGGCGTACACCAGCGCCATGAACAGGAGACAGCCCGCGTAGCCGAAAGGATCCGCCGTCGTGCCCGAGAGTCCAGCGCGGTATGCCTCACCCGCTGAACCGATGCAGGTCTCCGCCCCGAACCACGTGGCGAACACGGTGAACATCACAATGGGAAACCCGAGCCGTCGGCCGGCAACGAGGTAGTCATCCTCGGTCTTCACGCGTCGCGATACCCAGAACCCCAGCGCAAGCTGGAGCAGGATGTAGACGAGGACGCCGGTGAGGACTGGGGTCATGAGTCCAGGCGGCGAGACGGCCGGACGGCCAGGCGGCGAGCGGGCAGAAGGAGCCGGGGCACGGAAACGCGAGAAGATAACGCCCCCACGCCGATCGGGAACCGGCGGTCGCGTCCGGCGCTTATACTAGGGGCATGAGCTGCACGACCTCCACGGAGGCGGCGAGCGCGCCCGCCGTACCGCTGACGGCGCTGGACCAGCTCTGGTTTCAGGTCAGCGGCACGGTCTGCAACCTGCGCTGCCGGCACTGTTTCATCAGCTGCGCGCCTGACAACCACGCGTTCTGGTTCATGGACCGGGTCCAGGTCTCGGCCGCGCTTGCGGAGTCCACGGCCCTTGGCGTGAAGGAGTATTACTTCACCGGCGGGGAGCCGTTCATGCAACCCGCGCTCCCGGCGATGCTGGCCGAGACGCTGGCGCTGGGTCCTGCCACGGTCCTGACGAACGGAACCCTCTTCACGCCGCGGCGGGTGGCCGAGCTCGCGCGACTGGCGGCGGCCTCGATGTACTCGCTCGAGCTCCGCGTGAGCCTCGACGGCGTCACGGTGGAAGCCAATGATGCCATCCGCGGTCCGGGGACATTTGCGCGCGCGCTGGACGGGATCGGCCGCGTGGTCGCCGCCGGGTTCCTCCCGATCATCACGACCGTGCTCCCGGGCGACGGGAGCGAGGCCGAGGTGCTGCTGCAAGACTTCCGCGCGGTGCTGGGCCGGGTCGGGTACACGCGTCCCCGCCTCAAGCTCCTGCCGACCCTCCGCCTCGGGGCCGAAGTCGCGCGCAGCGGAAGGTACGCCCCCGACGAGCGGGTCACGCATGAGATGCTGCACGGGTACGATCTCGACCGGCTGCTCTGCACGCGCGCGCGTCTGGTGACGGCACGCGGGGTCTACGCCTGCCCGATCCTTCTCGACCACCCATCAGCGCGCCTCGCGGACGCGCTTGGCGAAGCCACCCGCCTCTCGGTCACGCTGCGCGAGCAGGCGTGTTACACCTGTTGGCAGGAGGGGGCGATCTGTGCGAACGCCACCGCTGGGGCCGGAGCGTGACCCGCGAACGAATTGCGGTCTTCGGCGGCGTCTATTCCAACCACGTCGCGCTGGCCGCGGCCATTGCCGACGCCAGCGATCGCGGAGCCACGGCGCTCTACTGCCTTGGCGATCTCGGTGCTTTTGGCCCCTCGCCCGACAAGGTGTTCCCGTTACTGCAGGACGCCAGCGTGCGCGTGATGCGCGGCAACTACGACGACTCCATTGCGCGCGGACTCGACGACTGCCAGTGCGGCTACACGGATCCGAGAGACAACCACTACGCGCGGCTCTCGTACCAGTACACGTTCGCGAACACCAACCCCGCACACCGCGCATGGCTCGCTGCCTTGCCGGACCACTTCCGGTTCACCCTGGGTGGCCTGCGGGTGCTCTGCTGTCACGGCAGCCCTCGCCAGATGAACGAGTTTCTCTGGGAGTCCACCACCCCGACGCATTTCCTCAGCAAGCTGACACGCGACCACGACTGTGACGTGCTCATCGGGACCCACACCGGCATCCACTGGCAACGCCAGCTTGGGCCGAGTGCCTGGTATGTGAACGTGGGGGCCGTGGGGCGACCGGCGAACGACGGACACCCACACGTGTGGTATGCCATGCTCGGGGCTCGGGACCGCGTCCTGGACGTGGAGTTCGTCCCCGTCGCCTACGATCATGAGGCGCTGGCCAATGACATGCGGGACGAACGGCTCCCCGCGGAGTTCATCGAGACGATCCGGACGGGGTGGTGGACGACGTGTCTCGAGGTGCTGCCGCAGCGGGAGCGGGCGCGGGGGAAATACTGAAGCATGAACGGGATACTCCTCCCGTCATCCCGTCATCCCGTCATCCCGCCCCCGACGCCTCCCCCCAAAGTAGATCGCGCTCAGCGCCAGGAGGGCGCCCACGGCATCAGTCTCCCCAGTAGGCCGTCCGAAGAAGAGGATGTCCCACACGAACGCCAGGGCTGGCTGGAGTAGGAGCACGAGACCCGCGCGGGTGGCCTCGACGTACGGAATGCCCCGCGAGATCAGCAGCCAGCCGAGACCCTGGGCCGTGATCCCATACGCCACCAGGATCGCTCCCGTGCGGAGATCGGGCACCGCCAGCGACTCGCCCCGCCAAAGCGCGACCGGCAGCAGCAGCACCGCCGTGACTCCGCAAATGGCCAGGAGATTGGGCAGCGGCTCCAGCCGGTCTGCGCGGGCCTGACTCGCGCGCAGGACCAGCAAATACGAGCCATACACGAGCGCTGTGAGAAGCCCGAGCCCCACACCCGCCTGGTATCCGGCCGACAGGAGATCCCAGTTCACCCCCACGAGCAGGAAGAGCCCCAGTAGCGCGGCAGGGACCGCAACCAGGAATTGCCAGTGGAGACGCTCCCGGAGGACGATCAGCCCGAAGGCGGCAAGGAGGAAGACCTGGAAGTTGGCGAGGATGGTCGCGAGCCCGGGTCCCACTCGATGGATGCTCATGTGCCAGAATACGAGGTCGAGCGTGAAGCAGACCGAGGCCACGATCACGAAGCCCAGGGCACGGCGGCCCGCCCAGAGCCGTTCGCGCCGGGCGAGTGCCAGCGGCAGCAGCACGACGGCGCCGACGAGCATCCGGTAGAACCCGGCCACCGTGGGCCCCACGGGGGCAAGTCGCACCCAGACGGGGGCGACGCTGATCAGCAGCGCGCCGAGCGCGACCTGAGCCAGCGCCAGGCCGGGTCGGACAGGTTGGGGGGGCACCATGGGAAAGGTATGCGACGACGAGGCAGCGCGGCGTGGCATGACCCTCCCAGCGTCCTTAGATTGGCATAACCTAGGAAACCACGCCCATGACCGATCGTACCTGCTCTCGTTGCGGCACCGCCGTGGTCGCCGGCGCGCATTTCTGCTCGCGCTGCGGCCACGACGTGTCCGGGGAGCAGTCCGTGCTGGCCACGGCCAAGATGGCCCCTCCGCCCCCGCCGAAGCGCGAGACGCCGGTTCAGCCGCCGTCCGAGATCCTCGAGCCGCTCCGCAAGGCGACGGCAGGCGACTACGACATCGCCGGCGAGTTGGGCCGGGGCGGCATGGCCACCGTCTTCCTGGCGCACGACATTGCCCTCGACCGCAAGGTCGCCATCAAGGTCATGACCCCTTCGCTGGTGACCGGCGCGGGGATGGTGGAGCGCTTCAAGCGCGAGGCACGCACGGCGGCGTCGCTCAGCCACCCGCACATCATCCCGATCTACGCCGTCCGCGAGACGGACCGCCTGTTGTTCTTCGTGATGAAGTTCGTCGAGGGCCGCTCGCTCGACACCGTCATCCGTCACCAGGGACCACTCCCGATCCCGATGGTCCAGGCGATCATGAGCCAGGTGGGTGGCGCGCTCGGCTATGCGCACCGGCGCGGCATCGTGCACCGGGACATGAAGCCGGCCAACATCATGCTCGACGACGAGGGCTGGGCGGTGGTCACGGACTTCGGGATCGCCAAGGTTGCCGATGCCCGCGGCCTCACGATGACGGGTGTGACGATCGGTACGCCGTCCTACATGAGCCCAGAGCAGTGCGCCAGCAAGGAGGTCACCGGCGCCACGGACCAGTACTCGCTGGGGATCGTGGCGTACGAGCTGCTGACCGGCAAGGTCCCCTTCGACGCCGACTCGCTGATGGGGATCATGTGGAAGCACTTCAACGAACCGCCGCCGCCGGTGCGCCAGGGACGGCCGGACTGCCCGGAGGCCATTGCGCACGCCATCGAGCGCATGCTGGCCAAGGATCCGCAGGCCCGCTGGCCCACCATGGAAGAGGCGATCGTAGCCATCGGAGCCCCGCCGATGGCGCCGGGAGACCCGATCCGGAAACAGATGCGGGCGCTGGCGCACGGTGGGTCGGGCGAAGTGCTGCTAGACCAGGTCCACACCCCGGCGAGCCCGATCCCGACGGGATTCGCCTCGTCGCCGGACGCTCCCACGATGCGCTCGAGCGCGGCGCCCGTCCCTTCCGGATTCCAGGCACCGCCCACGCCCCCACCAACCCCGGCGCCGACCGGGGCGGAGCCCCCGACGGTGCTGACGGACCAAGCCGCCACCGTCGTCACGCCCGAGGGCGATACCGTCGTGACGGCCGGCCGAGCGTCAATCGGCTCCACGGCGGCGCCTGCGGGCTCCGCGACGCCACCACCCATGCCGACCCCGACCGTGGCGCCCCGGCCCAGTGTCGATCCCGTCGGGCCACCGCCGCGGAAGCGCACCATGCCGCTCGGCCTCGGCCTCGTGGGACTCACGGTCGCGTCCGCGGCGGCCGTGTGGTTCGTACTGAGTCTCCGGTCGCCCGGAACGGCCCCCGCTGAGCCGGAACTGACTGGCCCCCCGGGGGTGCCCTCCGCCCCTCCGCCAGCTCCCGTCGCACGGCTCCAGCTGAACCCGGAGGCGCAGAGCATGGCGGTGGGTGCCTCGGGCGAACTCCTCGCGTTCCTGGTGGACAGCATGAATACGCCGCTCGGAAACCGTGAGATCACATGGACATCGAGCGATCCCAGCGTGGCGACCGCGCGGGCCGGCCTTGGCGTAAGCGGCGTGGTCGAGGCGCTGAAGGCCGGCACGGTGCGGATCATTGCGTCGAGCGAAGGCAAGGCCGATACCGCCACCATCACCGTGACGGCCGTCCGCGCGTCGGTCGCGTCGGTGGCCATCCAGTTGCAAAGCCGCGAATTGGCCCCGGGTGACACCGTGGGCGTCGTCACGCTCGTCCGTGACGAGAGCGGCGGGAATCTGGGAGGCCGGACGGTCGCGCTCCAGTCGTCGGACCCGGCCGTCCTCCGGATCGTTGGCACACGACTCATTGCCCTCTCAGCCGGCACGGCAAGCATCGTGGCGGCTTCCGAGAACGTGCGATCGACGCCCACGTCCGTCACCGTTGCCGTTCCGCCCGTGCAGTCCGTTGCCATCCAGGGGCCGCGGACCGGTCTCGAGCCGGGTGGCTCGGCCCGGCTGGGATTGACGGTGCTCGACGCGCGGAATCGGGTGGTGAGCGACTATCGCGCCTCCTGGCAGTCAAGCAACAGCCGGGTGGCCACGGTGCAGGACGACGGGACCGTTCGCGCCGTCGCCGAAGGCGAGGCCACCATCACGGCAACGGTCGCCGGCCAGCGGGGTCAGTTCGCATTCCGAGTGCGTCCCCCGGCCCGTGTCGCGGTGGCACGCCTCCAGATCAGCCGCCAGGTGGGCACCCTCCAGGCGGGGCAGACGCACGACGTTTCTGCGTCGGCCCTCGATGCGGCCAACCGAACGCTGATGGACCGCCAGGTCACCTGGGCGTCGAGCAACCCGGCCATCGCGACCGTCAGCGCTGACGGGACGATCGAAGCCAAGTCGGCCGGGACCGTGACCATTACGGCGACGAGCGAGGGCCAGACCGATCGGTTTGCCCTGGAAGTCACCGCCCCGCCACCCGTGAAGGTCGCGGATGCGCCGGTCGAGCCGGAGACCCCCGCGAGCCCGGCTGTCGCCGTCGCCTCCGTGGGGCTCGGCGCCGAGTTCACCTGTGTCACGCTGTCCGACGGGTCCGCCCGCTGCTGGGGCGCCGACAACCCCGGCGCAACCGTGAGCGCCGCGCGGCTCCAGATCGTCGTGGCCGGCGTCAGTCACGCGTGCGGGCTCACGGGTGACGGTTCGGTGCTCTGCTGGGGCAACAACCGCTACGGCCAACTCGGCAACGGCGCGGCCGCCAACGAGAACGCCGCGCGGCCGGTACGCGTCGCCACCGACCTGCGATTCCGCCGGATCGCGGCGGGTGGTTTCCACACCTGCGGCATCGCCACCGACGGGAGTGCCTGGTGCTGGGGGCGGGGCAACGACGGCCAGTTGGGCAACAACAGCAACCGCGACCAGGCGCAGCCGGTGCCCGTGGCCCGGGGCCTCACGTTCGCGGTAATTGCCGCCGGCGAGAAGTACACCTGCGGCGTCGCCGCCGATGGCAAGGGATACTGTTGGGGGGACGGGTACGCGGATCAGCTCGGGATCGGCATTCAGGAGCAGCGTCGACAACCAGAGGAAGTCCGCGTCCGCGAGACCCTGGCGGCCATCGCCGCGGGGAAGGAAAGCGCTTGCGCGATTGGGACCGAAGGCAACACCTATTGCTGGGGGCGGGGCAACAACCCGTTCGGCAGCACCCCCCGGCGGGTCGAGACGGAGGTGCGGTTCACGCAGCTCACGGTGGGCGGCGAGTTCGCGTGTGGGCTGACCCGTGCCGGTGCCGCATGGTGCTGGGGCGAGAACAACCGAGGTCAGCTCGGGGACGGGTCCGGGAGTGACCAGCGTCAGCCGGTCCAGGTGGCGACGTCCGAACCGCTCACGGTCATCATGGCGGGGAACGGGCACGCCTGTGCCGTCACGCGGGACGGCGGTACGTTGTGCTGGGGCGAGAATGGGAAGGGGCAGGTCGGCACCGGGGGCACCGAGCCGGTGACCATCCCGGGGCCAGTCGATATCCGGCGCTAGGGAGCACCGGACCACACGTCACCTCTGCTGGAGGAGCAAGGATATGCGCAGTGAATGGAGCGTCCGCACCGCCTTCACCGCCCTCGCGTTGGTGGTTGCCGGCGGGGTGACGGCACCGGCCCACGCACAGTACGTCGCGGAGTTCACGCCGTTCTTCACGAGCTACTACCCGCTCTCGAACATCAAGATCGACGCGGTTCAGGCGCCGGGCGTGACCCTCAAGCAGTCGACCGCGCCGGGTGTGGGTGCCCGGCTGACGTTCTGGGTCAGCGGCACGATCGGCATCGAGGCAGCCGGCTCCTACATCTGGAGCAGCCCGGCGTTCAAGGCCGAGGAACAGGGCGCCAATGCACTATTCTCGCTGCCGGGTACGATCATCACCGGGACCGGTCGCATTGTCCTGCGGCCCGCGCGCACCAACCTCTACCTGCTGGCCGGTGGCGGGATCGTCAGTCGTGCCGGTGACGCCTGGGAAGGCGATGGAGTGAAGAAGACCAACTTCGCGGGCGTGGTGGGTGCGGGTGCGCGGGCGAACGTGACCCCGAAGTTCGCGCTCAACATCACGGTCGAGGGCATGTTCTACTCCATGGATCCTGACGGCCCCGATTCCGACGGCGGGGACTTCTTCAAGTCCGCGCTCCAGTCGGATATCACTTTGGCCGTTGGCATCCCCTTCGGATTCGGTCGGCGCTAGCGGCTCGTCCGCCACAACGGACCGAGCACGAAAACGGGGGACCGGCGTTCAATCCGGTCCCCCGTCGTTTTGCAGCCCAGGTCTGTGGTCAGCAGGAGCCGCCGGTGTTGGTCCCGATTGTGGCCGCCACCTCGCACGACTCGCTGCTCTCCCCGTTCGCTCCGACTGCCGTGACCACGAGGAAGTACTGCAGGTTCGCGCTCAGCCCCGGCGGATGGTCGAACCCGTCGGAGAGGTCGGGATGGTACATGTTGTCCAACAGCTGCTGGAGATTGGACTTCCTGACCCCGGGCTCCGACGCCATGTACACGCGGTACGTGAGCGCCCCCGGCACCGAGTCCCAGGTCATGACGATGTTGCCGTTCACGATCGCCGCCTGGACATTCGACGGCGCGGGTAACTGCGTGTTGTTGTTGTTGTTGCCGCCCGTGGCGTCATCACCACAGGCCACGACGAGTATGGCCGCCAAGGCGGCGAGCAGGCTACGCATGGATCCTCCCGTTTACAGAGATGGCTGGGGTTTCCTAACCGTAGGCCGTCTCGGAGACCGTGTCAACCGCACGACCGGACGCGGAGGCGCGAGCCATCCGGCAGCTTCGCGCCGGCCCGCCTCCCCTGGTATCTTGGCGCCTTGGCGTCCCGGGCGAGTAGACTCCCGTCGCCCAACAAACCGACCGCGCGGCGCGTAATGCGGGCGGAATCCGTCACCATCAAACCAGACTCACAGGAGCGGTAATGCGTCGGATCGGCAGTCTCTTGGTACTCGGCCTGACAGCGATCTGGGCGGGCGGCTGCGCCAAGGCCCAGAGCCAGTCCCCCACCCCGCAGACCCGCGAGGGGGCCACACCGCCGCAGGGGGCCGGCGCAAACGCGCGCGGCGCGCGCCCGCAGGACAAGAAGCCCAAGCCGTACAAGGACGTCATCACGGCGGAGGCCAAGACCGACTCCGGCATGTTCCTCGTCCACCGGATCGAGGAGAAGCTCTTCTTCGAGATTCCCAAGGACATGCTGGACAAGGAGATGCTGCTTGTCACCCGGGTAGCACGCACGCACACGGCGGTCGGCTACGGCGGTGAGGAGGAGAACGAGCAGACGGTCCGCTGGGAGCGCCAGGACAACAAGGTGCTCCTGCGCGTGGTGAGTCACGTCAACGTCGCCAGCGACTCGCTGCCGATCGCCGAGGCCGTGCGCAACTCGAACTTCGAGCCGATCGTCCAGGCGTTCGACATCGAGGCCCTAAGCGCCGACAGCACCAACGTCGTGATCGAGGTGACCGGGCTCTACACGAAGGACGTACCGATGCTCGGCATGGACCGCCGCAACCGCGACACGTACAAGGTACGTCGCCTCGATGAGAGCCGGTCCTTCCTGGTTTCCGCCAGGAGCTACCCGCAGAACATCGAAGTCCGCCACGTCCTCACCTACGACGCGGCGCAACCGCCCGCCAACGCCTCGACGGGCAGCATCTCGCTGGAGATGAACCAGTCGATGATCCTGCTCCCCGAGCGGCCCATGATGGCGCGGCTGTACGACGAGCGGGTGGGCTACTTCGGTATCCGGCAGACCGACTACGGCCTCGACGAGCAGCGGGCCACGGAGCGGCGCTACATCGCGCGCTGGCGGCTCGAGCCCAAGGACACCGCCGCGTTTCGCCGTGGCGAGCTCGTGGAGCCGGTGAAGCCGATCGTGTACTACATCGACCCCGCGACTCCCGTGAAGTGGCGGAAGTACCTCAAGCAGGGCATCGAGGACTGGAACGTCGCCTTTGCCGCGGGCGGCTTCAAGAACGCCATCCGTGCGGCGGACCCGCCGACCCCCGAGGAAGACCCCGAGTTCAGCCCCGAGGACGTGCGCTACTCGGTGATCCGGTATTTCTCCTCGGACGTCCAGAACGCCTACGGACCGCACATCTCGGATCCGCGGACCGGCGAGATCCTCGAGAGCGACATCGGCTGGTACCACAACGTGATGAACCTCGTGCGGAACTGGTATTTCATCCAGACCGCGGCGGCCAACCCGGCGGCACGGCGGGTGAAGTTCGATGACAGCCTCATGGGCGAGCTGATCCGTTTCGTCGCGGCCCACGAGGTCGGCCATACGATCGGGCTGCCGCACAACATGAAGGCAAGCGCGGCGTACCCGGTGGACTCGCTCCGATCGGCCAGCTTCACGTGCCGCATGGGGACCTCGCCGTCCATCATGGACTACGCGCGGTTCAACTACGTCGCACAGCCGGAAGACACGGGCGTGTGCTTCATGCCCGGCATCGGGGTGTACGACAACTACTCGATCCGCTGGGGCTACCGGCCGATCCTGGACGCGGCGACCCCCGAAGCGGAGCGCCCCACGCTGGACCAGTGGATCCGCGAGCACGAAGGTGACCCGCTGTACATGTTCGGCGATCCATCCAGCGTGGATTACACCCAGCAGACCGAGGCAATCGGCGACGACCCGGTGAAGGCCAGCGAGTACGGGATTGCCAACCTCAAGCGGATCGTCCCGAATCTCCGGACGTGGACCCAGGAACCGCTCACGGACTACGCGCAGCTCGAGGAGCTGTACGGCCAGGTGCTTGGCCAGTGGAACCGGTACATGGGGCACGTCGCGACCGTGGTCGGCGGCGTAACGCAGGTTCGGAAGACGGCGGACCAGGAAGGGCCGGTGTACACGATTGTGCCCGAGGCCCAACAGCGGGCCGCGATGGCCTTCTTCCGTGACGAGGCGTTCGCGACGCCCACCTGGATGCTCGACCAGGACATTCTCTTCCGGGTCGAACCTGCGGGCACCGTGGACCGGATCAGCGGTCGCCAGGCGGCGGTGCTCAACAACCTGCTCGGATTCGAACGTTTGCAGCGCCTGATCGAGTCCGAGGCGATGCTTGGGAGCGCGGCCTACACCCTGGGTGAGTTCATGGACGACTTGCGCGGTGGAGTGTGGACCGAGCTCCGCACGGGCCGCGCGACCGACGTGTACCGCCGGAACCTACAGCGCGCGCACCTCGAGCGGCTCGGGTACCTAATGACAGAGGAGCAACCGCCCGTGCCGGCCCAATTCCGGGCGTTCGTCCAACGCACCAACGTGGACGTGGCGCGCAGCGACATCCGGGCGTACGCCCGCGGCGAGCTCGAGACACTCAAGCGCCAGCTCACGGCCGCCAACCCCTCCGA
>JAOUDR010000570.1 GCA_029859185.1 Gemmatimonadota bacterium | reverse complement strand
GAGTTCGCGACGATCCGGTCGGGGAAGGCCACCACCAGCTTGCTCGATACGGTGCGCGTGGACGCCTATGGACAGCACATGCCGCTCAACCAGGTCGCGACGGTGAGCGCCCCGGAGCCGCGGCTCCTCACGGTGCAGCCGTGGGACAAGTCCCTGACGCAGGCCATCGAAAAGGCGTTGCAGAGCTCGGATCTCGGGTTGAACCCCGCCAACGACGGGACCATCATCCGGGTGCCCTTGCCGCCCCTCAACGAGGAGCGCCGCAAGGAACTCGTCCGCGTGGTCCACAAGCTGGCCGAGGAAGGCCGCATCGGCATCCGTCACGCCCGCACCGACGCGATCGCGAAGGTCAAGAAGGTCGAGCATGTGTCCGACGATGACAAACGACGGGCCGACAAGGATGTCCAGAAGCTCCACGACGATGCCATCCATGAAGTCGAGGAGCTCCTCAAGGCCAAAGAGCAGGAAATCATGGAGGTCTAGCGCCGGGATGCCCCGGCGCCTCTCATGATGTCCCCCTCCATGGTCCGCCGCGTCGCCGTGGCGGCCGTCGCCATTCCCGTGGCGCTTGGCCTGGTCCGGGTCGGCGGCTGGCTCCTCGTTGCGGCGCTCGCGGCACTCGCCGTCCTCGGTACCCTCGAGTTGTTCCGCATGGCAGCCGCCCGTGGCGGGCACCCGTTCCCGCTGCTGGGGGCCGGTGTTGCCGGGCTGATGCCGGTGGCAGTCCATACCGCCCTCGGGGGGGACCTCACACCCCGGATGGTGGCGTTTGCCGGCGTCGCCTGGGTCATTGTCGTGATGACCGCTGCCGTACTCCGGCGTGCACCGGAAGCCCGCCCGCTCGAGGCCGTGACGACGACGCTCGTCGCGCCGGTGTACACCGGGCTGATGCCGAGCTTCGTGCTGCTCTATCGCCACGGCACCACGGCCGAGCCGTGGGCGGCCACATGGTTGGTCTTCCTGCCGCTCGTCAGCGTCTGGATCTGTGATTCGGCGGCGATGACGGTAGGAGGGATCGTGGGGGGGCCGAAGTTCGCGCCCGTCGTCAGTCCCAACAAGACGTGGTCCGGGACGATCGCCGGGAGCCTGGCGGGGGCGGTCGTGGCGCCGCTGTTTGGGGCGCTGTTGCTTGCCCCGCACGGTGTCGCTATCGGGATTGGGCGGCTGGCGCTGTTCGGGCTTGTCGTGGCGAGCGTCGGCCAGGTCGGTGACCTCGCCGAGTCGTTGTTCAAGCGTGAGGCCGGCGTCAAGGACTCGGGCAGTGTGTTCCCGGGGCACGGAGGCGTGCTGGACCGGCTCGACTCACTCTACTGGGCGCTCCCGACCGGCGCTGCGCTGCTCGCGCTGTATGGGGTCCTGTGACGGTCGGCGTGGCCATCCTCGGCGCCACCGGGTCCATCGGCACGAGCACCCTCCGGGTGCTGGAGCGTCAGCGCGACCGGTACCGAGTCGTGGCACTCACGGCGCATCGGGCGCACGACCTCGTCCAGGAACGCGCGGCGGCCTGGGGCGCGCCGTACTGCGCCACGGTGGCCACCGATGGGGTCGAGTGCCTGGTGGCGGCGGCCACCCATCCTGACGCGGAAATCGTCGTCAACGCTGTGGTGGGAGCCGTCGGCCTGGACGCGACGCTTGCGGCGCTCCGGGCCGGCAAGCGGGTGGCGTTGGCGAACAAGGAATCGCTCGTCATGGCCGGGGACCTGGTCCTGCGCACCGCGGTCGACGGCGGCGGCGAGGTGGTCCCCATCGATTCCGAACACAGTGCGGTGCTCCAGTGTATCACCGGCCACCCAGAGTCGCTGGCTCGCCTGACCCTCACAGCGTCTGGTGGGCCGTTCCGCGAGTGGTCGGCGGAGCGGATCCGTGGAGCGACGGTCGCCGAAGCACTGTGCCACCCGACGTGGCAGATGGGACGCAAGATCACGGTCGACAGCGCGTCGCTCGCCAACAAGGCGCTCGAGGTCATCGAGGCGCACTTCTTGTTTGGGCTCTCCTACGATGCGATCGAGGTGGTGGTGCACCCTCAGTCGATTGTGCACGGGTTTGTGGAGTTCGTGGACGGCTCGATCCTGGCTCAGGTGGGTCACCCCTCCATGGAGCTCCCAATCCTCTATGCGTTGACCCATCCGGAGCGGGTGCCCGACACGGGTATCCGCCGGTTTGACGCGGTGGCGCAGGGCGGCCTCACGTTCGAAGCGGTCCGGCGCGATGCGTTCCCCACCTTCGAGTTGGGGGTGGCGGCAGGTCGGGCGGGGGGGACCGCGCCCGCCGCGTTCAACGCGGCCAACGAAGTGGCCGTAGCCGCGTTTCTCGAGGATGGGGTTCCGTTTGGCCGGATCCCCGAGCTGATTGCGCGCGCCCTCGATTCCCATGCCGCAGGCCCGGCGGACGACCTCGCGTCTGTCCTCGCGGCTGATCGGGCGGCGCGTGCCTGTGTGAAGGAGGCTTTGGCGTGACGGTACTGGCCGCACTCATCGTCCTGGGGGTCGTCATCCTCGTGCACGAGCTTGGCCACTTCCTGGCGGCCAAAGCGGTGGGGATTGGCGTGATTCGCTTCTCGATCGGGTTCGGCAGTCCCACCCCCCTGCGCTTCCGGTGGGGCACCACGGAATACGTGGTCGCGTGGATTCCACTCGGCGGGTATGTGAAGATGGCGACCGCCGAGGAGGACGGGGGCGCGTCGGCCATCGAGGGCGGCGGTACCGG
>JAOUDR010000045.1 GCA_029859185.1 Gemmatimonadota bacterium | reverse complement strand
CGTCCTCCTGCACACCGGCTTCAAAGTCGGCGGCCTCGTCTCGATCGGCTTTTGGGCCATGATGACGATCCTCGTCAGCGGTCTCTTCGGACGGTATGTCTACGTCCGCCTTCCCAAGGCCATCAACGGGCATTTCCTCTCGCTGCAGGCCATCGAACAGAAGCAGCGACAGGTGCTGGAAGTCATCGCGTTGCGCTCCGGTCTCGCACAAGCCGAAATCCGTGCATTCGAACGCGCCGCGAGACGCCGCACCGTCAATGTGCTTCCGGTCGCGCTTGCGCTGTCGTTCTGGTACGATCTCACCGCCGGCAAACATCGGAAGAAGATCCAAGGCTTGCTGGCGCGAAAGGGCGTGCCGCCAAAGACCCGCGCCGGCGTCGCGCAGTTGTTTCTCGAGGAGGTCCAGCTGCAGCAGTCAATCGCGCTGCGGAAGCCGTTTCTGCAGATCTTCAAGTTCTGGCACCTGTTCCACATCCCTCTCAGCATCGTGGTGCTCGTCGTCACGGTGCTGCACATCGGCGTAGCGATCGCGCTGGGATACACCTGGATCTTCTAGCACCCCGCACGATCGACACCGGATGGTTGTAAGCCGGGGCCTGCCGTGGCGTGTAAAACTCGCACGCGCACGGGAGATGTCTCTCGGGAATCCGTGGTGAAGCGCGATCACCGAGCGAACCCACGAAAGACGGGGCGGGCAGTCACGGCCGCCCCGTCTTTCGTGGGTTCGCTCGGGCTCGTACCCTGTTCAGCGCTAGGGAACGATGTTGAACGCGCCGCTCGTGCCGCTGGCCAGGTTGGAGGCCGTCGCGATGAACGTGTAGCCGTCGCCGGCGGCATCGATCACGAGTCCCCTGAACACGGCCACACCGTTCACGGCTTGGACGGTCAAGGTCCCGGTCAGGCGGGCAGGGACCGCTGCCACGGACTCCCCATCGGCGCCGTTACCCATGGCGATGATCGCGGTCATCACGCCACTGGTTTTGTTCACGCGCCACAACGTCTCGGGGTTGTCCGCGCCGTCGCCAGTCACTGCCAACAATGTGCCGTCACGCAGGCAGGTGATGCCCGCGACGCCGGTCTCGGACAAAGGGGCGACGTACGTAGCCGCGAGAGCCGTGACATCAAGCGTGACCAAGGTTCGCGTCTTCCGATCCGGATTGTCGCGGAGTCTGGCAACCGCATACATCGCCCCACTCGTCGGGTCCACGGCAAGGCCTGTGAAGCCCTCAATCGAATCTGCGTCTATCGTCACCCTGCCGAGCACCATGCTATTCCCATTGGTGGGAACGACCTCCAGGAGGCTGTCAGTTAGCGCGCTGGCTCCGATCAAACGTCCAGTACCCATCTCGAAGGCGATGCCTTTGAGGTTGATGCTCATATCACCGATGTGCGTCAACGTCCCGGTGACGGGATCGATCGAACTGAGGGCGTTGTCGAGATCGACGGAGAGAACCGCCCCGGTCGTGGAGTCGTACACCATCCCCAGGATCTCGCCGGTTCCCTCGTTCGCCGAAAGGAATGGTGTCAAGACTTGTGGGCGCACGGGATCGACCAGCTCGATAATCCGATCGTTGCTGTCCGCGCCGCTCGCGTGCAGGACGAGGCTCCCAGGGTTGACGTCCAACGCGATGGTCACCTCATCATTGGCCGACGTCACGAGGTTGCCGTTGGCATCCTGAATCTCGACCTCGACGGCCGCCAGCGATTGGCGGGCAGTGCCACCGGCGATGGTCCTGAAACTCAGCCGTGCCGGGATGCCCTCGGGGCCCGCATCGCTGCACGCTGACAGTGACAACGCCATGGCGAGAATGCCGAGCGCATACGGCGTACGGATCAGGGTCATTACGGCTCCTCCGGCGGACGGCGGCAAGCATGTCGCATTGCCTGGTGTCTTTGTGACGCGGCGAACGTGACTCATCCTATCGATCTCCTGCGAGGAATCGACCACAGCCAGGGTCGTCGATGATCGCTTGCCCGACCGCCCACGGCTGTTCGGTCCTCCGAGCTTTGGCGTGAGCCGGGTCTGGATAATACAGTACGGTCAGGCCAAACCATCTCCGTAACCCCGGTCACACGCACGAAGAGACCGTTCTCGGTCATACGGTGATTGCGGTTGGCACATTCCGGACCACCTGCATCGCCTTGAGCCAACCCCTCACTCTCCACCCAGACCCGTAACGGACCCGGCAGGAGGCACCTGGGTCTGCTCACCACCGGCAAGCCCTTTGCTTTTCACGCTCTCAAGTTCGAAGGCCCGCGCCTGGCTCGCGAGAGCCAGCACCCCAGCCACCATCACCAGCGCTGACCGAGCGACACGTCACAACCCCACCACTGGCCGGGTCGGTGACCCCCGTCACCACACGGCCCGGGCCAACGCGCTAATTAGGGTCCGCGTCAAGAACATGCGGAGTCTCACCGCCGGTCAGGCCCGTGCTCGATCTTGTGATGGCTCCTAGCCACATCACTATCGCACTCCTGATCGGCTACACCCAGGCGTCCAAGATGCCACAGCGCCTCTCAACCATACTGTTGCTCACGGCCGCGGCCGCCGTCGCCGTCGCCGTGGTCGTGAGCCTGCGGCAGCCAAGCCTGCCCTCGGCGGCTCGGTCTCCGCATCCTGCCTTCGCCAAAGCAGCGGATGGCCGCCCGGAGGCCGTTCCCGATCGCGGCAACGTCAGCCACGAGTTCCGCGCCGAGGTGGCCGCGCTCGAAGCACGACTCACCAGCACGCCCAGCGACACGGCGGCCCTGGTGCGCCTGGGGTCCTTGCTGCTCACGGCTCATCAGCCAGCCACGGCGATTCCGTACCTCGAGCGGTATACCGCCATCAACCCAACCAATTGGGAGATCTGGCTGCAGCTCGTCACGGCCTACGGTGCCTTGAACGACTGGGACAAGGCCTTGGAAGCCACCATGGCGATGCTTGCCATTTGGCCGAACGATCCGGAAGCGATGTACAACGTCGGTGCGATTCACGCTAACCAGGGAGAGTACCAGGAGGCCCGGCGTTGGTGGGAGAGAGTGCGGGACCAGGGGACGGACTCGGCGCTGGCCAATGCCGCTACTGCATCGCTGCGCCGCCTGCCGAACATGCGACCGTGATGCGGCGGGAGCATTCCGACGGCGGCCATCGCGTCGGAGCGGCTCGGCCGTGGATCTGGCTACTACCAGGGAGTCTCATGGTGTTTTCTCCAAAACCCGCCACTGCGCAGCTCGTCTCCCCGGGCAAACTGGCGCAAGCTCACGCCGAGCTGAGCGGTGTCAGGCACTGTACCCGGTGCCACACTCTTGGGCGCGCCGGTACGTCGAATGACAAGTGTCTCGAGTGTCACGAGCCGCTGCGCAACCGCTTGAACGAGCAGAAAGGACTTCACGCAACGGCCGCCGAGAAGAATTGCGCCACTTGCCACAAAGACCACGTCGGTCCCGACTTCGATATGGTCCGATTCGACACCACCGCGTTTAGCCACGACAGCACCGGTTTCACACTCGTCGCCAGTCATGCCGAGGTCGGTTGTCGGGAGTGCCACCAACCTCAACTGATCGTTGCATCAGATGTCATCTCCTATGCACGGGAGCACCGCACGGCGGAGACGACGTTCTTAGGTGTCGGAACCACGTGCCTTGCCTGTCACGCACCTGGCGACGATCCGCATGCCGGTCAGTTCCCCAACCAGCCATGCGACAACTGTCACGGCGAGTCTACCTGGGATACACTAGTCAGGTTTGACCATGACAAGACGCGGTATCGCCTCGTCGACCTCCACCGCGACGTCAAGTGTGACGAGTGTCACAAGCCGATCCGGCGCCGGGGTGCAGAGCCCTACGTTCAGTACATCCAGATGGCCTTTGCGCAGTGCCTGGATTGTCACGAGGACGAGCACAAGGGCAAGATGGGTGAGCAGTGTACCGATTGTCACAACATCGGCGGCTGGGAGCGCATCAATCGATCGACGTTCGAGGAACGCTTCGATCATGATTCCACCGAGTTTCCGCTGGTCGGCGCCCACAGCGACGCCGACTGTAGTACTTGCCACGGGCCCCAACCGACCCGCACCGACACCGTGTACGTGTCCTTTGTGCCCGGAGCGAAGCCGCAGGCCTACCCGGCCCCCGTCGCCGAGGATTGTCTCTCCTGCCACCGCGATCTGCATCACGGGGCGTTCGAACACGCCGTGGGCGGCATCGTGTGCGAGAACTGCCACAGTCAGACTGCGTGGGAACCCGCCAAGTACGACATCGAACGGCATAACCGCGATACGGACTTCGCGCTGACCGGCGCTCACGTCGCGACATTGTGCTTCGCCTGTCATGAGGTCGCCCAGGGGGAGCAGCAGGGCGTCGTCTGGCGTTTCGACCGGTCCGACTGTGTGTCGTGTCACGAGCGTGATGACCCACACCAGGCGCAGTTCCCGGATATCGCCTGCGACGACTGCCACGACGATGAGGCGTTCACCGTTGCGGTCTTCGATCACGACAACACTCGCTATCCGCTGGATGGCGAGCACCGCGACGTGCCGTGCGTCGACTGCCATCCGGAGGAAACGAACCCTGTCGGAACCAGCTTCGTGCGCTATGCCCCGTTGGGCATGGATTGCCGCGATTGTCATGAGACGAACTGATGCAGCGCGCGCCAATCACGACCAGCAGTTCTTCCCGTTGGTTGCGGGCCACCGCGCGGCCCGGGGAAAGGGCACCGGTCACGCCTCCCATGATGCGCCAGGCAGCGTTCGTTTGTTCACGTGGGGCGGTCATCACTAGCGTGATCGGGCGTCTGCAGACGACGGACACAACGGCATCGTTGGAGACTCCCCCAGATCCAACGTCGATCTCTCGTGCCACCCGGGCAGCAGGGAGGAGCGAAGAGGCATGACCGCGTTCCCGACCCATACCAACCGCTGGACCGCACGCATCACCGCCCTCGTGTGCGCGGTGGCCGCGGCCCTTCCTGTCAGCGTCGCTGCTCAGGCCACCAGCCCGGGTCCAACGAATCCGCACGGGCCGCTGCCGGCCGGCATCGACTGCGGTGCGTGTCATACATCAGGCGGATGGCGCCCCGTCAAGCCCCAGATGGACTTCGACCATGACCAGGTAACGTCGTTCCTGCTCACCGGCAGCCACCGCGACGCCACCTGCGTCAGTTGTCACCTCCGCACCCGCTTCGACGAGCCCAAGGTCGCGAACGCGGAGTGCACCGCCTGCCACGTCGACGTGCACCAGGGCAACAAGTCCGCAACCTGTACCGCGTGCCACAACACTTTCAGCTTCGGTGACATCGCAGGCGTCCTGGTCCACGCCCAGACCACGTTTCCCTTGAGCGGCGCCCATATCCAGGTGACCTGCGAGACGTGCCACGTCGATGATCGCGGAGGAGCATACGCTAGCCTCGACTCCGATTGCTTCTCGTGCCACGAACAGGATTACCGGTCCACCCAGTCCATCGACCACGTTGGGCTCGACTTCAGTACACGATGCGAGGACTGCCACAACACGTTGGCGTGGGGTGGGAGCGGCCTGTTCGACCACGTATCCGCGTCAGGCGGCTTTGAGCTCGTTGGCGCCCATGCGATTGCGCCTTGCGAGAGTTGTCATACCCTGCCCGGCCTCGAACCGATCTACCCGGGAGCGAAACACGACGACTGCGTTGGCTGTCATCAGACCGACTATGACACCGAGCACGGTGGTGCATTCCCGACCGACTGCCTCACCTGCCACTCCGTCGGGGCGTGGATCCCCGCCACGTTCGACCACGTGACCGCGTCGGGCGGATTCGAGCTCCTCGGTGCACATGCTGTGGCGCCCTGCGAAGGTTGTCACGTAGTGCCCGGATTCCAGCCGGTCTTCACCACAGCCGACCAGAACGACTGTCTCGGGTGCCATCAGAGTGACCATGACACCCAACACGGCGCCGGCTTCCCCACCGACTGCGTCCGCTGTCACACACTCGAGACC
Organism: Gemmatimonadota bacterium; assembly: GCA_029859185.1. Classification (GTDB taxonomy): domain Bacteria; phylum Gemmatimonadota; class Gemmatimonadetes; order Gemmatimonadales; family GWC2-71-9; genus JAOTWJ01. Next base: position 5,096 of record JAOUDR010000045.1, on the reverse strand, counting down.
TGGACTGGTGGGGCGTTCGACCATCTCACGGTCTCGGCTGGATTCGATCTCGTCGGCGCACACTCGTTGGCTCCCTGTGCCGGCTGTCACGTGATCCCCGGCTATGCGCCGGTCTTTGGCACCAACGATCCGAACGACTGTCTCGGGTGCCACCAGAGTGACCATGACACCCAGCATGGGCCCGGCTTCCCCACGGACTGTGTCCGCTGCCATACCCTCGACACCTGGAAGCGGGCAACGTTCGACCATGTCGCGGCGTCGGCCGGATTCGCCCTCGTCGGCGCACACGCACTGGCGCCCTGTGTCGGCTGTCACGTGATCCCCGGCTATGCGCCGGTCTTTGGCACCAACGATCCGAACGACTGTCTCGGCTGTCACCAGAGTGACCACGACACCCACCATGGAACGGGGTTCCCCACTGATTGCGCTCGGTGTCACACCATCGACACGTGGACCGGCGGGACCTTCGACCATGTCGCGGCGTCGTCCGGGTTCGGTCTCGTCGGCGCGCACGCCACGGCCCCGTGCGCCAGCTGCCACGTGATCCCCGGCTATGCGCCGCGGTTCGCGACGACCAACCAGAACGACTGCGTCGGATGCCACCAGAGTGACCACGACACCCACCATGGAACCGGGTTCCCCACCGATTGCGCTCGGTGTCACACCATCGACACGTGGACCGGCGGAACGTTCGACCACTCCGCGGCCTCGTCCGGGTTCGGCCTCGTCGGTGCGCACGCCACGGCCCCGTGCGCCAGCTGTCACGTGATCCCCGGCTATGCGCCGCGCTTCGCGACGACCAACCAGAACGACTGTGTCGGCTGCCACCAGAGTGACCATGACGCCCAGCACGGGACGGGCTTCCCGACCGACTGCGTGAGCTGTCACACCCTCACTGCCTGGACCGGCGCAACGTTCGACCATCTCGCGGCGTCGTCCGGGTTCGGTCTCGTCGGGGCGCACGCCATGGCCCCGTGCGCCAGCTGTCACGTGATTCCCGGCTACGCGCCCCGCTTCGCGACGACCAACCAGAACGACTGTGTCGGCTGCCACCAGAGTGACCACGACGCCCAGCACGGGACGGGCTTCCCCACCGACTGCGTGAGCTGCCACACCCTCGATACCTGGACCGGCGCAACGTTCGACCATCTCGCGGCGTCGTCCGGGTTCGGCCTCGTCGGTGCGCACGCCACGGCCCCGTGCGCCGGCTGTCACGTGATCCCCGGCTATGCGCCGCGCTTCGCGACGACCAACCAGAACGATTGCGTCGGATGCCACCAGAGTGACCACGATACCCAACACGGGACGGGGTTCCCCACCGACTGCGCGAGCTGTCACACCCTTACTGCCTGGACCGGCGCAACGTTCGACCATCTCGCGGCGTCGTCCGGGTTCGGCCTCGTCGGGGCGCACGCCACGGCCCCGTGCGCCAGCTGTCACGTGATTCCCGGCTACGCGCCGCGCTTCGCGACGACCAACCAGAACGATTGCGTCGGATGCCATCAGAGCGATCACGATACCCAACACGGGACGGGGTTCCCGACCGACTGCGTGCGCTGCCATACCCTTACTGCCTGGACTGGCGCGACGTTCGACCATACGACCGCGTCTGGCGGCTTCCAGCTGCTCGGCCCCCACGGCGTGGCGCCGTGTGAGAGCTGTCACGTCGTCCCGGGCTACGCGCCGCGCTTCGCGGCAACCGATCAGAACGATTGCGTCGCGTGCCATCAGACTGACTACGACACACATCACACTGGGAGCGGGTTTTCGACTGACTGCCTGACGTGCCACACCATCAATGCGTGGGCCGGGGCCACGTTCAACCACGACGCGCTGTACTTCCCCATCTACTCCGGCAAACATGCCGGCAGGTGGAGCAATGACTGCACCACGTGCCATGAGGTGTCCGGCGACTTCTCACAGTTCACGTGCTTCAACTGCCACAAGCACGATCAGGGCCCAATGGATGACAAGCACCGGGGCAGGAACGGCTACGTATACCAAAGCACGGCGTGTCTCTCGTGCCACCCGAACGGGAGGACCTAGGTACCATGCCGCTGAGGGGGTCTAGGATGAAGCGACCAACGGCCATCGCGGCGGTGGCGATCATGCTGAGCCTCGTCGGGTCTGTTGCCCACGCCCAGCAGGGATTCGACGTGGTCGTCGAGTTCATTGCCGGCTCCGACCTGTACATCAGCGCCGGCACGGAACGTGGAATCAACGCTGGGGATACGCTGCTGGTCTACGGCGAGGCGGAAGGCGTGCTGCTTGGAGAGTTCGTCGTGGTGAGCGCGACGCGTGAACGTGCCGTCGTCGCCTTCGTCGGCAGCCCCTTTCCCGCGACTCGCGGGAAGGGGCTGTACGTCGTCCCTCGACGCGCGCCCGTCGCCCCCCCCTCCCAACCAGTCGCCCCGACGGGAGCCCGCCAACCGCGGCCTTCGCCCGAGGCCGGCGTGACGGTGAGTGGCCGCCTGTCATTGGATGTCAATGCGCTCCAAGCGAGAAGCGAGACGCCTGCGATCGGTGGCGAGCCCACCGATCGCACGTTCACGACGCCGACTGCCCGGCTCCGCGCGACCGTATCCCACCTTCCCGGTGATCTGCGGCTTCAGGTCAACATGCGGGCGTCCAGCCGCTACAGCTCCGATCCGGTGCGACCTGATCAGTCGCTCCGGGTCTACCACGCGAGTTTGGAGCGGGATTGGAGGATCGCGCAATTCCAGCTCGGTCGCTTCTACAACCGCTACGAGACGTACAGCGGCTACTTTGACGGTTTCCTGTTGCACGTGGGTGGCAACGGCTTCGGCGTTGGCGGCGCCGTCGGGTTCCAGCCGGAACGCACAAATCAGCTTCCGTCGAGCGCCTTCCCCAAGTACACCGTGTTCGTCAACGCTGGGCATCGTGGTCGGTCAGTCCGATACACGACCGATCTCTCGTTCCACCAGCTTCTGCCGCGCAACGGCCTACTGAATCACACGTATGCCGGGTGGTCGCAACGTCTTCAGGTGAGTGGATTCCAACTGAGTCACAATCTCCAGGTGGACCGTGACCCCTCCACGGGCAAGTGGGTGGTCACCCGACTCCTGGCCCGCTCGGACATACCGCTGGGGCCGCGGCTCAACCTCCGCGCGCGGTACACCCTGTATCAGCCCTACTTCTTCACCCGGCTCGACAGCCTGATCACGACACGACGGGACCAGGGATCCGTCGGCCTCTGGCTCTGGCTTGGCAGCGGTTCGCTCGGCGCCGACGTCACCGTCAACCAGGTCAGAAACGAGCGCAGGAGCTATACCTATGCCGGTTCCCTCAGCTTCCCCAATACGGCCCTGCTCGGGTTGGGATTCAGCAGCTCGATCAGCTATTGGGTGCTCGACGACAGGAAGGCCGTCTACCTGTCGGGCGCTCTGAGCCGTACGTTCGGTCGCGTCCAGCTCCGCGCATCGTACTACCGCTATCAGACCGATGAACTGGCCACTGCCCTGGACGAACTCACGACCGTCCTTGCGCACACTGGCGAACTGTCGCTCGTTCTACCCTTGACCAGACGGCTATACTCGTCGTTTCAGGGCCGGATCCAACGGGGGGAGCATCTGAACAACGACAACCTCTACGCGGGGTTCTGGTTGAACTTCTGATGTCCGGCGACTCGCTCATCATCCTGGCCGTTGCCGTCGTGCTCGTGGGGTCGATTGGGATCCCCACGTTCTTGCGGCATCGGAGGGTCGAACGGGAACTGGCGCACGCCGAAGAACGCGCGCGGCGCTACGGGCTGCACGAACCGGCGTCGTTGCATCCACTCGTGCACCCCGGGGCCTGCATTGGCACGGGAAACTGCATTGCCGTCTGTCCGGAAGACGATGTGCTCGGGCTGCGTGACGGCCAGGCACGCCTCATCAGCGCCGCGCGGTGCATCGGCCATGGGCTCTGCGAACGCGCCTGTCCAGTGGAAGCGATTCAACTCGTCTTCGGTACGGAGAAACGCGGGGTGGACATCCCGCGCATCAAGCAGAACTTCGAAACGAACGTGCCCGGTATCTACATCATCGGGGAATTGGGTGGCATGGGTCTCGTTCGCAATGCGTTCGAGCAGGGACGGCAATGCATCGAAGGCATCGCCAAGGAACCCAAACGGCCCGGCGCCGCGCTGCTGGACGTCCTGATCGTTGGTTGCGGCCCCGCCGGACTCTCGGCGTCCCTGAACTGCGGCCACCACAAGTTGCGTTTCAAGACCCTGGAGAAAGAGGACATCGGGGGCACCGTCCGGTACTATCCGCGGAAGAAACTCGTGCTGACCGCACCGGTGAAGGTGCCGGGATACGGGAAGATCGGAGCGCACGAGATGCTGAAAGAGGACCTCATGCGGCTGTGGAGCGAGATCGTCGCCACGACCGGACTGCGGGTCAACACGCACGAATCGGTCGAGCGGGTGAAGCGGACCCCGGACGGCTGCTTCGAAGTGTCCAGCAGCAAGGCGACGTACAAGACCAAACGCGTGGTCCTGGCCATCGGCCGACGGGGCGTGCCCAGGAAGCTCGCCGTGCCCGGAGAGGAACTCCCCAAGGTCATCTACTCGCTGCTGGAGCCGGAGGCCTACCAACGGGACCGCGTCCTCGTGGTCGGGGGGGGGGACAGCGCCATCGAAGCAGCGCTGGCGCTGGCCGATCAACCCGGCAACCACGTGACGATCTCGTACCGCAAGGACGCCTTCAGTCGCATCAAGCCCAAGAACCTCCAACGGATCGAGGAGGCCGTGGGGCGGCAGCGGGTGGAGGTCCTCTGGTCAACGACCGTCAAGGAGATCAAGCCGAAGTCCGTGGTGTACGCAAACGGTCGTGGGGGACCTTTTGAGATAGAAAACGACCTGACCGCGATCTTCGTAGGTGGCGAGCTGCCAAACAAGTTCCTCCGAGATTGCGGCGTGGCCATCGACACCAAGTTCGGCACTCCGTGAGTCGGCGTCGTGCTCGGAGTTCAATGGCCGGAAGGTGTTCCCATTGACTCAATTGGGGACAGTCTTGCACCCGAGCCACCTCGCTCAGCCGTTGGCGCCAGAAGACCGTGGACTGCCCTTCGCATCGGGCGCGCGGGAGCGGCTC
>JAOUDR010000569.1 GCA_029859185.1 Gemmatimonadota bacterium | reverse complement strand
ACAGGTCCGGCGTCCGTCCCTCGATGGCGAACCGAATCGGCGGCGGCGCCGTGGAATCGGCCAGGTCATCGAACGTGGCGGCCGCGGACTGCAACGAGACGAGCCAGGTGTAGTCCGGCAGCGCCTTGGTGACCTCTTCCATGATGTGCGGCCAGACGTAGCGCTCGGCGTCGATGGCCCGGATCGCATTGATCTCCGCCACGAGCGAGTCCTGAAGCTGCTCGGCCTTCCGCTTCTCGCGGATCAGCGTGGTGTAGCGCCGCGCCTCAGCTGCCACGCGGCTGTGCTCCTCCTGGATGCTAGCGAGCTGCCGCGCCTGCAGCGCCCAGAGCCCGCCGACGATCACCACCCCGGCCACCCACGCGCCCACTACACCCAGCATGAGCGGGTTCTTGACCTTGGCCAGCACCTCGGTCATGGATCCGAGGTTGAACCCGGCTCCACCGCGGCGCTTCTTCTGCGGCCCGGGCAGCAGATTGATCCGAATCATCGTGCCTGCCCTCTCCTACTCGCGCTCGCGCCGCAATGCCAGGCCAACGACCTGCATCAACAGCGGCGCGACCTCGTCGACGTTCAACCCCTCGAAGGCACCATCGTGCACGTCGAGCGCCTGAACCGGGTTGGCAATCTCGACCGGAATCCGGAGCCGCTCCGCCATGGCGTCACCCAGACCGGGAACCCGCGCCCCACCGCCCGAGCAGAACACCCGCCGGATCTTGGCATCCCGCGACGACGTCTGCAGGAAGGCCGCCGCCCGCTCGACACCGACGGCGATCTCGTCGCCCCGGCTCTGCACGCACGACTCGAGCTCCGGTGTCCGCTCGTATCCCTGGAGCATGTGCGCCGCTTCCTCGGCCGGCAGCCCGCGCTCCCGCTGGAGATCCTCGCGGAACTTGCGGGTCCCGATCGAGAGGTCGCGAGTCAGCAGCGGCACCCCATCTTGCACGACGTTCACGTTCGTGACTTCGTGCCCGATGTTGATGAGCGCCGTGACCCCCTCCTGCTCCGACGGGTAGTTCAGCTCGAACGCGTTGTGGAGCGCGAACGCATCCACATCCACGATCGGGCTGTCGAGCCCCGCTTCCGCAAGCAGGTTCAGCTTGGTCTCGATCAGCTCCCGCTTGGCGGCCACGAGCAGCACATCCATCTGGAGCCCGGTGCCGTCCGGATCCAGGACCTGGAAGTCCAGCTCCACCCCTTCGATGTCGAAGGGGACGTATTGCTGGGCCTCCCAGCGGACCACGTCGTAGGCGTCCGCCTGGTTCATCCGGTCCACCTGGATCTTCTTGACGATGACGTCCCGCCCGCCGACGGCCACGACCGCCCGCTTCTGCTTGACGCCCGCCGATACCAGGAGACCCTTCACGGCCTCGGCCACCACACCGGGGTCCATGATCTCGCCCTCGACGATGGCATCCGCCAGCACATTGGTGATGGCGACCTTCGTCAGGGTGGGACGGCCGGAACCATGATCGATCACCGCGAGCTTGATCAGCCCGCTGCCGATGTCGAGTCCGACCGTCTTCTTTTGCCTACCGATCCCCAGAAACGCCATATGTCCCTAGGCTTCAAAGAGATAAGAGGGGTGAGCGGCACCCTACAGTAGGGTTGCCCCACAAATTTGTCAAGCTCCAACCAACTTTAAGTTGGCGCGGCAAGTACTAGAAAGTATGTGAGTTAGGTCACTTCACGCAAGAAAAGGGGCCGCCGGCTATTTCGCCAGCGACCCCTCGGACCAAGCCCAGCCCCAAAACCCCCGAAAACCGTTTCCTAATAGAGGTTCGCCCAGCTGCGCGAGCGCAGCGGCGCGGCGGGGGCCGAGTTCTGCAGCGCCTTGGCAAGGGCACAACTGGAAAACGAGATGACGGCGTTGCCCAGTACGGTGTTCTGGTCGAGGTCGACGTTCGCGGCGATGACCCCGCCGTTGAAGTGTCCACCGGTGCCCTGCGTGCTCAATCGTCCCTTCACGATGACCGGACCGTAGAACTCGAAGCCTCCCTGCACGTCGAGGTCGCCGTTGACGAGCAGGACGCCCTGACCTTGGACCCCGTTGACGGTGAGATCCCCATCGACCCACGTGATCGGGAAATACCCACCACACGTACCTGTCGGCGCCAGGGGCGATCCCAAATTGTTGGGGTCCGCCTTGTTGCACTGGCTGCCCACGACTGAAGGCTCAATCTTCCGGTTGCCCCCGGTAATGCGCTTGGTGGCCAAGTCCTCCCAGTCATCGAAGTTCGCGTCGCCAAAGGTCGTGAGCGTCGAGTCGTTGATCGTGGAATCCTCCTCGATCTTCGGATTCCCGGCGATGCAACTGAGGCCCCCGCACCCGGAGGTCGTGAAATTCGAGCCGCTGGAGTCCGGCAACTGGATTCCCGGCAGGGCCGGCTCGAGTGCCGGACACCCGGTCCACCCCGGCGGCAGGTTGTCGTTCCCGTCCGTGAAGGACGAGCCACCGACCTTCACCTGTCCCTGTGTCTTGAGCGCGGCCGTGATGTCGAGCTCCACCGGCCGGAGCCGGAGAAGCATGCCCGTCTGCTGGCGAGAGTTCGAGTCCCGGCTGAACCCTTCCGAGCGCGCCAGGAACAGCAAGTCGTTCAGCCGGCGGATGGAACCGCGATACCACCCGGATCCGGTGATCGTCCCACCAAACACCGCCGAGTCCCCGACCGCCATCGCGTTGTACACCGAGGGATCCCAGTTCACGACCT
>JAOUDR010000568.1 GCA_029859185.1 Gemmatimonadota bacterium | reverse complement strand
TGAAGTTGATGTACGCCGAAGAGCTGTGCTTCACCCCGAAATACGTCCGGCTCAAGGGACTGCTGGACGAGGGCGCGCTCGGCGCGCCGGTCCTGCTGAAGCAGTCCGAGAAGCACGACGGACCGCACGCGCCGCATTTCTGGGACGTGGAGCGATCCGGCGGGGGCGTCACGATGGACATGGGCTGTCACGCCATCCAGTTCTTCCGGTGGCTGAACGACCGTAATCCCATCACGTCGGTGTACGCACAGATGAGCACGAGCGTGCACGGAGACAAGACCCGCGGAGACGACAACGCCATCATCATTCTCGAGTTCGCGAACGGCGTCATCGCGGTGGCCGAAGAAAGCTGGACCAAGAAGGGCGGGATGGACGATCGGGCCGAGATCCACGGGTCGGAAGGCGTGGCGTATGCCGACGTCCTGCAGGGCAACTCGATCCAGACCTACAGCACGCGCGGGGTCGGGTACGCCGTCGAGAAGGCCGGGAGTACCGTGGGCTGGAGCTACACGATGTACGAGGAGGTGTGGAACTACGGGTTCCCCCAGGAGCTCGCCCATTTCGTGCATTGCGTGCGACACGACGAGCCGCCCCTGGTGACCGGCGAAGACGGCCGGGCGGTGCTCGAGGCGATCTGCGCGGCCTACGCGTCCGCCGGGACCGGCACCAAGGTCACGCTGCCGTTCACCACCGACGTGGACAAACCCTACAAGCTCTGGAAGAAGTAGTCGCCACGGGCAGCATGCGCATCATCCACTGCGAGGACTACGGGAGGCTGAGCGCCGACGCGGCCGCGCTCGTCCTTGCGGAGATCGCGCGCCGCGCGGACGCGCTGGTGTGCGCGGCGACCGGTCGCTCGCCATCCGGGCTGTATGCCGAGCTGGCCCGGAACGCCGCCGCCGACCCGACGCGCTTCGACCGGCTCCGGATCGTGCAACTCGACGAATGGGGCGGTGTCCCCGCCACCGACCCGGGCTCGTGCGCGCACTACCTGCGTACGCGGCTCCTCGATCCGCTCGGCATCCCTTCCGATCGCTTCCTGGCCCTCGACGCGACAGCCGAAGATCCCGCGGCGGAGTGCGGGCGCGTCCGGACCGAGCTGGAGCGAAGCGGACCGATTGACATATGCGTCCTGGGACTCGGCGTGAACGGCCACATCGGCTTCAACGAGCCAGCGCCGTCTCTGACGCCCCGGTGTCACGTGGCGCAGCTGTCCCCGACCACGCGTCGGCATGCCATGGTCCGATCGCTGGAGCATCAGCCCACCTACGGACTCACGCTCGGCATGGGGGAGATCCTCGCCTCGCGGCGCATCCTGCTCCTCGTGACGGGCGAGGGCAAGCGGGGCGTGACGCACGGGCTGCTGGCGGGGGACGTCACGACGTCGCTACCGGCGTCGCTGCTGTGGCTGCACCCCAACGTGGACTGTTTCGTCGAGCGTTCCGTCCTCGAGTCCTGACCACAGACCGTCGTCAACCCGCGACGGTGCGCCGGCGCCTGACGCCACGGAGGCCAGGCCGGCATGCGTCGGACCGCCGCATCAGCGCTCGGCCCGCCGGCTCCACCGCGACCGCTGCCCTGCCCCGCTAGGTCTTGACGCTCCGGGACGCCGCGTCCCAGTGCACCGGCCCCTGGCGGAAGAACGACTCGTTGGCCATGTGACACGCGATCGCCGCGTGGTTTCCGAAGACGGCGTCCTCCACCACGGGCGCGCGCGTCCGCACCGCGTCGAAGAAACTCCAGAGATGGGGCGCCAACTCATCCCAGTCCGGTCCGCGATACACCGTCGAATCGCCCACGGGCTCGCTGCCGGGTTGCAGATCGTGCTCGGCGTGCCACTGGACGAAGTACTCCTCGCGCATCTCCCGCGGGAAGGCGTAGGCGTAGTAGCTGGGCGATCGGTCTTCGCCCACCTGCGGCGAATGCGCGAGCGTGTCGCCGGTCGCTTCCAGGATCCCTTCCGGCCCCATGAAGCGCGCGGTTTCCGGCGTCTCCGTCCCGAGGCCGAGGCGCACGTAGACGGGCACGCCGTGGTAGTCGAACAGCACGGTGTGCAGGTCCGGCATGTTACGCCCGTCCTTCCAGCGCACGATGCCGCCGAGCGACTGCGCCGACCGCGGGACCTCGTTCCAGCCCAGCGTGTACAGCATCCCGGAGATCAGATGCACCATCAGATCGCCCGCCACCCCCGTCCCGTATTCCTTCCAGCAGCGCCAGCGGGCGAAGTGGAGCGGATTCAACGGGATCTGCGGCGCCGCGCCCAGCCAGGCCTCCCAGTCCAGCGTCTGCGGTGACAGGTCGGTCGGCGGCGGATACTGCCACGCCCCGGTGGGCGAGTTGCGACCGAGCGACAGCTCGACCATCGACACGTCGCCGATGGCCCCGGCCCGGTACAGCTCGGCGGCCTTGTCACACAGGGCCGAGCTGACGCGCTGCGAGCCGACCTGCACGATCCGACCGTGCTGCTGTGCGGCTTCGACGATCGCGTTTCCGTCAGCCACGGTATGCGACATCGGCTTCTCGCAGTACACGTCCTTGCCCGCGCTCACCGCGTCCACCACCACCCGGCGGTGCTGGTGATCGGGGACCGCCACGATGACGCAATCGAGATCCTTCCGGTCGAGCAGGTCCTGATGGCGGCGGGTCGTCGGCAGGCTCGGGTTCCCGGTGATCTCCCGGGCGAGCGTATGGCGGCCGTCATACAGGTCCGCCGCC